>CAZRMA010000259.1:0-5879 GCA_964600655.1 uncultured Ignavibacteriaceae bacterium | reverse complement strand
TGGATGTAATTGCACAATTGAGAAGGGAATATATTAGGGCAGGGATTAAAAGCGGGAAGTAAAAAATTATATGTATATATTAATTCCACCATCATAGATGGTGGAATTTAGTCTCCCTTTAGTAAAGGGAGATGTCATCTGGAAGATGACAGAGGGATTCAAAACTCAGCCAAAGGTAGCCAATGCCAAAATCAAACGGTTTAATAACCAACTTCAGAGAAATTCCATACAATTCGAGTCTTAAAACCCGCTCAAGAGAAATGAGAAACAATTCTACCAAAGGAGAAATAAAATTCTGGTGTGAATTGTTAAGAAACAAGAAATCCGGTTATAAATTTTATAGACAAAAAATTATCAATCATTACATTGTTGATTTCTATTGTGCAAAACTGAAATTGGTTGTTGAGATTGACGGAACAAGTCATGATGATAAAACTGAGTATGATAAGAATAGAGATGATTTGCTTAAATCATTAGGATTAAAAGTAATCCATTACAATGATCTTCTGGTCTTAAATAATTTTCATTTGATTGAAGAAGATTTTAAGAAACAAATGAACATTAGAGTTAAAGAACTTGGTATTACAAAATGAATCCCCCTCGGCTTCGCCGCCTCCCCCTTTACTAAAGGGGGACTTCTGGACATCCTTATCTAATTTCCAACAAGCTATCAAATATCTGATAATATGATTTGTAAATAGTTTTATTTATACCAAATAAATCAAATTAATTTTAATTATTTTTACGGTATAAATTTTGGCTCACTGTTAAAATAAAATTTCGGGAGCTGTTATGAAAAAACTCTTTTTAATTTTAGCACTTCTATTTTCCGCCTTTCTTTCTTTCAAATGCTATAATAATTTAATAACCACGCCTGGTGATAATCAAAATAGTCCCTTAACTACATCAGAGCAGAAACTTGTTTCCTCTTCTGAACTTTTTGGATTAAATTTATTCAAATCTGTTAATAATTACGAAGGCAATAAAAATATATTCATTTCCCCTCTAAGTGTTTCAATGGCATTGGGAATGACATTGAACGGTGCAATCGGCAGCACTTATGATTCAATGAAAACTGTGCTTGAATTAAACGGGTTGACTCAGCAGGAAATAAATGAATCATATAAAAGCTTAATAAGCTTGTTAACAAATATGGATCCAAAGGTTATCTTTTCTATTGCTAATTCAATCTGGTATGAAAGTAATATGACATTTGAACAAGATTTTATAAATCAAAATAAAAATTATTTTAATGCAGAAATTTCAGCTTTGAATTTTTCGGATCCAAATAGTGTGAACATTATTAATGATTGGGTCAATCAGAATACTAATGGCAAGATTACAGATATTATTGAAAAAATACCTCGGGAAATGGTTATGTATTTAATTAATGCAATTTACTTTAAAGGCGACTGGAAATATCAATTTGATAAAGATAAAACCAATGACGATTATTTTACAACCAGCAGTGGTTCACAAGTTACTTGCAAAATGATGCGGCACCAAACAAAATTGAGTTATTTCGATAATGATCTTTTTCAAGCTGTTGATTTGCCATACGGCGACAGCACTTTTTTTATGACAATCTTTTTACCGAAGTATAATATTGAATTGAATTCTGTAATCAGTCAACTAAATAGAACTAATTTGCAAAGCTGGTTAAGCAGTTTCACTTCTTCTAAGGTTATTTTATTAATGCCCAAATTTGAACTTGAATATAAATTACAAATGAATGATGTATTAAAATCAATGGGGATGGAAATTGCTTTTTCTGGTAATGCAGACTTTACTAATATGTTCAAGCCTGGAGGTTTATTTATTAGTGAAGTTATGCATAAAAGTTACCTGAAAGTTGACGAAGTGGGGACTGAAGCTGCTGCTGTAACTTCTGTTGGTGTCGGAAGGTCTATTGGTAATCCAGGTTTTTATATGAAAGTTAATAAGCCGTTTTTATTTGTAATCCGTGAAAGAAATTCAAACAGCATTTTATTTATGGGTAAGGTAGTTGGTCTATAAATAAGAAATAAATTAAAGATCACGTAAAAGTATAAAATTTGTTTTTAATTGCTTTATAATCTTTTGGGGAAGAGAATGAAATCATTTATAAAAATAATTTTAAGCATTATTTTCCTAATAGAGCTAATTCATATTTCTTCATGTTCAAACGAAATATCGACCAATACTGAAAATGAGGCCATCAATTTTATTTCTTATCAAGTTGGTGCTTGTAACGGTTCATCTTCTTTGGAAAAAGTAGTAAGGGATTCATGTTTTAGCTATTCTTTTTACGACACCTTGAAGATTGATTTTTGCGTGTCCGGTAATTGCTGTCCTGACACAAACAGATTTGTTACAACTTATAAATTGAATTCAGACACAATTAACGTAACGGTTGTTGATACCGCTGGACATTTATGCAAATGTATATGCAATTACAAAATTCATATTGAGTTATCTGGCTTAACCAATAATCATTATTTCTTTTACTGTAGCTATGATGGGCTGGAATATAAAAAAACTTTGATAAAAGCTGTAAATTGATCATTTATCCCAGTTTATAATTAAACTTCTTTCATTTCTCTCTTGAAAATAAAATTAAAAAATCTTATAAAGACAGTAACATTTTTATATATTTGTAGTGACTTCATTTTATTCGAGGGAGGGTGTTATGAAAACTTTTTTATTCCTCATTTCGGTTGTTTTGTTAATAATATTTTTTGGTTATTTAATATTTGAAGGGAATCCACTAAACTCAGAAAATGCTGATACCTTAACTTTAAATTCTGAGAATAAAAACTTATTGTTTGTTTCCGAATTATATCCTCAATATCCATTGTCCATGAATCAAATAGACAGTTTAACTGCATCTGAAAATCTGAAATTTACCAAGCCAAATGCACGAAAACTTATTGTTAAAATGTGAGTTATTTAACCAGTGTTTAATTAAAGCCGCTATAATTGTAAATTTGTTAAAGTAATTGCTTATTTTTCTGCTTGAAATTCTAACCTTCTTTAAAATTGAGTATTAAAATGTTTGAAAAAGAAATAAAATTTATTTCCGATTTTAGTCTAAATAAAATAAAAAAACTGGGCTCCTTTTTTACTTTTGAAAAGCTGTTGAACTCAAATATTCATCCCGCAATATTGCAGTACATAAATTCGGAATTGGACTATTTGATTTATCAAGATAGGAATAAGCTGCTTCAAAAATCTGTATTTGATTATAGTGGTTCAGAAATTTCAAAGCATTTCAATTTAATTGGAAACGAAATAAAGAAGAATAAAAAAGTTTCTTACGAAGACATAAAAAAGCTTTTAATCCAGGCTGTATCATTTAATATTAATTTTACTGTTCGTCCTAAATGGTCACTTATAAAGCTTGTATATGAAGGAAGTGAAGTTAAGACAGTTGATGAAATTAAAATGATCCTTAATTATTTGTACTATTATGATTACATAAAAAATGTATTCAATCAATATCTTTCAAAAAAGAAAATACATTCCTTAAGCCAGGTTGAGTTTGAAGTCATTTTAAATAAAATTGATAAAGCGGTTTTATTATCACAGTCGGATGATATAATTGATAATGTACTTTTCTCAATCGGCGACTTCCATAACATAGGCGGAATTAATAAGACCAAAATATCTTTAACCTCATTTGAATTATTTCTGAAAGAAAAAAACTTAATTGATCAGCTTTTAAAATTGCGTAAATCATTCCCTGCTGAATCAAAACAAAAATATGACATTGAAGATATCCAGGCAGTATTGTATTCATTTGGTTCAGTGGATTTTCAACACGAAACTGTGGATGAGGAATTTCCGGACGAAGTACAAGATCAAAATCAATCTGAGGAAGAAAGTTCAGAAAGAATTGAGAATGAAGTAGAAATTGTTGTTGAGGAAGATATTGATGGAGAACCGGATGAAATAAAAAACAAAGAGGCAGAAAAAGCCTTTGAGATGCCGGAAAATTCAAATGTAGAAGAAACGACTGAAACAGAAATTAATGGCGATTTAGATAATGTTTCTCAAAGTGATGAAAATATTCTGGAAGATGAAACTGAAGTTAATGAATCTTTAAATGATGGAGAAGAAGAAAAAACTATCAAAGAATCTGAAACAATTCTCGAAGAGGAATTAATCCTCGATACCGAAGATGAATTTAAAATTGACGATGACGATTTAATAATTGATGAAGAGATTGAAGAAGAAATAAATAAAGAATTGAAAGAATTTAACCTGGAAGAAAGTGCCGAGGATATTCTTTCAAAATTTGATGAAGAATTAAAATCTTTTGAGAAAGATGAAAGTGGAGAAAATATAAAAGTAGATTCAGATGAAGATGAAGTTCAGTTTGATATTTCTGAAAAAGAAAAGCTGGAATCACTTTATGATTTTGAAGAAGAAAGTGATTCTAATACTGCGGACGAATCAGAAATTATTTTAGATAATCTTGAAGAAGAAAATCCCGGGAACGCAGAAGAAACTGATGAAAATGAATATGAAATAGAAGTTGAAAATGAAATAAATGAAGCGGCTGAAATTAATAATGATGATTTTGGAGAAACTAATATTAATTTAGATGATATTGAGAAAACAGATCTTTATGATCAAGCCGAAGATTTTGAAAGTGAAAAACATACAGATGACAATGAAGCTTCTGAAATTGACGAAGATGAAAATGCTGAAGATGAAGAAGAAAAAACCGAAAAATTTAATACAGATAAAGATCTTTTCAGCTTTTTAAGCGAAAGGGAAATTGATAAAATTGTTTCAGGAATTTTTAACGAAGACAGGGAAGACTTTGCCAATACCATGGAAAAAATATCCGAGTGTAATAGCTATGACCAATCAACGGATATTTTAAAAGGACTATTCCTTACATACCGTGTAAACCCATATTCAAAGGAAGCTGTAATGCTTACCAATGCCGTCTCCAATTATTTTGACCAGGCTTAAAAATGTTTATTGATTATGCAGAGATTGAAATAAAAGCCGGCAAAGGCGGAGACGGTGCCGTCACTTTCCGAAGAGAAAAATACGTTCCCAAAGGCGGGCCTTCAGGAGGTAACGGGGGCAAAGGCGGAGATGTCATTTTTGAAGCTCATCATAATTTAAATACGTTATTAGATTTCAGGTATAAAAAACATTTCAAAGCACAGAACGCTGACATGGGTGCAAGCGCAAGGAAAGACGGAAAGAGCGGCAAAGATATTATAATTAAAGTGCCCGTGGGAACGCTTATTAAAGATCCGGAGAGCAAAAAAATTCTTTACGATCTTGATGAAGAAGGCAAGCAGGTTATTGCAGCCAAAGGCGGCAAGGGTGGAAAGGGGAACAGCAACTTTGCAACTCCAACTAATCAAGCACCGCGCTATGCTGAAAATGGGAAGCCGGGTGAAGAGAAAAAATTAATTCTTGAATTAAAATTAATTGCTGATGTTGGTTTAGTCGGATTCCCCAATTCCGGTAAATCAACTTTCATTTCAACAGTTTCTGCAGCACGGCCAAAAATTGCTGATTATCCATTTACAACTTTAGAACCGAATCTTGGAATCGTTAAATATAAAGACTACCAAAGCTTTACAATTGCAGATATCCCCGGAATAATTGAAGGCGCACATGAAGGAAAAGGACTAGGTATAAAATTTCTTCGCCACATTGAACGCACAAAAATCTTGCTTTTTATGATCGATATAACTGCTGAAGATTATAAAAAAGAATTTGAAGTTTTGTTTAATGAATTAAAAACATACAGTCCTAAGCTTGCTTCCAAGCAGAAGTTAATTGCTCTTACCAAATCAGATTTAGTTGAAGATGCTGAATTGAAAAAAATATCCAAGAAAAAAATAAAATTAACAGGTGTGCCGGTTCAA
>CAZRMA010000258.1:0-5880 GCA_964600655.1 uncultured Ignavibacteriaceae bacterium | reverse complement strand
AATAAAAGGTGTTATAATGAAAACTAAGATAATGCCTAAAAGGCAAGAAAATTTTCAACCCGTTAAACCTAACCGGCGCGGACTATTTACAAAAAAAGCACAAGAACGTGGGATGAGCGTACAGGAATTTGCAGCGTATGTAAAAGCCCATCCAGATAAGTTTGACGGACAAACAAGATTAGAGGCTAATTTTGCTGAGACAGCCCCTAAGTGGAATCACAGTAAAAAATAAGAAAGGTAAATAATGGCAGACGATTATGGTAAACCAATAACAATTCAGATAATTTCAGCTCCGAAATTATTGGATGAAGATATTAAGAACTCAGAAAGATTCGTTTTAGAATATCTTACATCGGTTTATAGCACGGACGCTGATATTACTGTTACGTTATATGTCGCCAGATCTGCTTCATTAGATTATGAAGCCGTTCAAACTTTCGTACTGTCAAAAGATTTCAAAAGGTTCAAGAGAAAAATAAAACAGATCGGCAGTATAATTAACTATTACTTGCAAGTAGATTGGGAGGGTAAAGAATTTGAGATAACATCTTTGCAGGTAAGACGAAAAATATTCCCTGTTGGGAATCACTAAACTTCTATATAAAGGATAAATAATGATACAGGAAATAATCTCAGGGATAGCAGTCATACTTTTGATTTGGGTAATAAAAATAATATTAAAAAGAGATTCAAAATTAGATTTAACACTTAAAGATTTAAGAGTACAGGTAACTTTGGCAAGGATAGATTCGTTAAGTACGGTTAGGACATTAATTAGAGTAAGTAACGGTATCAAATACAAGGACATATTGAAAGAAGAAAGAGATATCTTGATATCAGAATATAATTTCAAAAATAAAAATAAGGACTAAAACAATGGGAAAGAAAACTTGGTTATTAAAAGCAGTGTGGTATATTATTCTTCTTCTTGAAGATTTAGTAAAAGCATCAAAAAGTGATAATTCACTTCCAAAAACTTTAGAAATTGAACGACCCGAAAAACCCCCAGCAAATGGATAGAAGAGATAACGCAATATTATTGTTTGCTGTAGTTATAGCTATTGAAAATATACCAACCTGGTTTAAGTTCAATTGGTATATCTATGATGTTTCAAATGCAGTTATAATTGCAACCTTAATTTTGTGCTTAGAGTTTATTACAAGAGAATGGTTTTTGCAAAAGTTTTTTATATTTCTTTATCTAATAAAATTAAGTAACATAATAAGCGTTTGTGCTACTTATAAGAAATGGGCTGTTTTACCATTTTTAGATGCAAGTAAACCCATACTGGATTTAATGGTTTATGTATTACTTGCAGTTGGAATAATAAGATATGCAAAAGGGTGGGAACAATATTCAAAGGAGGATTTTTATGAGTGATGTAATTGTTGCTGTCATTATAACCGGAGCTGTTCAAATAATAGTTACCTGGATGAATGGGCGAAAACTAAATGCAAAATTACGGGAAGTGGAAAAAAATACTAATTCAATTACCGAGCGTCTTGGCGCAGCTAAATTCGCTGAAGGTGCTGCATTCGGTAAGGAAGAAGAAAAACGGAGGACAAAAGACGATATAAATAAATAACGTATCATTCACAAAAAAAAGGATGGAACAATGCCACTAAAAAAAATCTGTTCGGTTTTTAGCAAATTGTGGTTTGCTATTTTCGTTGTAATTCTCTTATCGTTTCCAATAATATCTATTCATGCACAAAGCGCGGCAATGACATCTCAGCAACAGCCTGATATACTCTCACTGCTTCAAGGAATTGCAGATCATTTCGGATTGAATTTTGCCGGACTAATTGGAGTAGCAGCAGGCGTGATGGTTGTAGTGAATTATTTTAAGGCAACGTCCCCTTTCAACAAAATAGTGCAAGGGAATAATGTGCCTTATGTGGTTGCGATATTATCACTTGTAGCGAATGCTGTTACATTGTGGGGGAGTTGGCTTGCCCTATTGATTGCCACGGCCTTGACTACGGCCATTGCGATTGGTGGATGGGCGACGATTAAAACAGTTGCTCATAAGGTTGGCACAGCTCCGACAAATGCTTCAGGTGGAAAGTAATATTTAATCAAGGGCTGATAGGAATATCGGCCCTTTATATCAAAGGTAGTTATGATAAAATATAATCGGGAAAGGTTTTTCGATTTATATGCTAATAAGATCGGAGGTCTTGATTTAATTCGTAGAGAGGCCCTGAATTTCTTATTAACCAAACTTGAAAATAGCCGTAGAATTGAGACAGAACCAAAGAGAGCATATACGCTTGCTACCGTAAAATGGGAAACAGCAAATACGTTCGCTCCTATTACTGAACTTGGGTCAAATGACTACTTAAGAAGAAAATCATATTGGCCATACATAGGAAGGGGTTATTGTCAATTAACCTGGCGAAAGAATTACAAGCAGTTTGGAGATTACTTAAAGATAGATTTAGTAAACCATCCAGATAAAGCATTAGATCCAGAAATTGCCTGGAAAATTCTTGAGGTTGGTATGACTGACGATTTTGGAATAAAAGACCCGGATTTCACAGCATACACTTTAGAAGATTTCTTTTCAAAGGGACGTAACGATTATAGGAATGCGAGAAGAATCGTAAACCCAAGAGACTATAAGAGTTTTGAACCGATTGCGAATTTCGCAACAATAATTGTAAGTATTTTAATTATATGCAAAGAAGAAGTTAAAATTCAGCCTGAACCCTTACAGATAATTCCCAAACCAGAAATAAAAGAAGAAATAAAGAAAGCAGGATTTTTTAGCTGGATAAAAAATATTTTCACTAAGGAGAATTGAAATGGCAGATACGTTAAAAAAAGTAGCAATAGGACTTTTGATTGGTTTAATAATCGGGGGATTAGCATATCTTTATTTACAGCATCAGATAAACGATGCTTATAAACGTGGCCTCGCGCAATGTGCAAAAGACACAGACACGCTAATTGTCCGTACTCCTCCAATAATAAAATATAGAGATACATCATATACAGCTCAAACGCCGGTCACACAAACTCAAAATGATTCGGTATTTAGCTTTGAAACGAAATTTGACACAACGGCAGTTTTCGATCAGGACAGTATTCAAACTCATAGCACAGCGATAATTACTCTTAATATTAAATCAAAGAAAGTGGATAAATTTGCTAAATGGGTGCAAAAAATTAACTACAGGAAATTTGAACAACAGCCGGACACGGTTAAAATTTATACTCCGAAATATATTACAACAGTAGAAAAACAAACTAATTGGCTATATATTTTAGTTGGAATTGTAGTAGCATTTTTCACGGGTAAGTTTTTATGAAAAGACATAATAAATTTCCAGATATACCAGGACTTGATAATGAACTTGATCTGATTGTTTCAGAACTGGAAAAGAAAGGAGGACAAAAGGTTGATAAACTTCCCCCTACTAATCAGGTTGATGAGTTTGCTCGGTTTTATGTTAAGCAAACCGATGGCACATACAAGAAATATGTTAAATTAGGAAATGATTTCATAGAGGATTAAATGCAAATTAGAGATGCAAAAGAAGAAGATCTTCCACGATTACAGGAATTAGCTGATAAGTACAAATTAAATTTACCGGATGTGGGCGAAGGTACAATTGTATTGGCTGAATCAAACTCCGGCAAAATTACTGACTTCCTTATGATTCGAGGGGTTTATTTCTTAGAGCCGGTGGTTTCAGAGAATCCGCTTGCAATGTATCAGTTATGGAAATATGTAAGCCAAAAATCAAAAGAGCATAATATTAAAATTATGAGATGTTTTGCACAGCCGAAACATTTCAACTTATTGAAAAGGATAGGATTTTACCGTATTTTTAAGAAGTATATTCCTATGGAGATTAATTTTTACAAATAAAAAAAGGTGGCGAAATGCCTGGACAATCCGACCAAGAAAAAGCTGCCAAGCAAACCTATAATGACATAAGCAGTGTAAATCCAACTGTAGCAAACAGATTTGATACCTATTCCAATCCTTATGGATTTGGAGATATAAACAACCAGATAAATGATGTTTATGGAATGACAGAAAATAAAATCAATAGGAATATTGCAACTGACACAGCACGGGCAAAAGAAGGCGCAGCTTCAAACCTTGCATCGAGGGGAATAACAAACGGAAGTATTATAAACGATACCCAATCTAAGATAGCAGCCGATATGGGTGGAGCTAAAGCAAACGCAATTTCAAACCTCGGAATAAGTAAAGCAGGCGCAGTATCAGACTTAATGAAATACCTAAACCAATTAAAATTTAATAAGACAGGCGCAGCGCAAAACGTAGATCAACAGAATCTTCAGAATCTATTTTCCAAGTTTGGATTAAAATCACAAGCCACGGGTGGACTTGATAGTGGTACATGGCTTGATCAATTATTCAGTGGAATTAGTACAATTGCTCCAATTGCTGCTGCTCCATTCACAGGTGGGACTTCATTATTAGGCTATTTATTTGGGGCCGGAAAAGACAATTCAAGTCCGGCAGGAGCTACATAATGCCTATATATGGTTATGCAGGTGCATTTAATAGAACTGGACGAAATGCCGTTCAAAGCATTGCTGATGCAATCAGTTCAGCAGGCAGGCAAATTGATGAAGCAAATAAAAAAAGACAAGCAGAACAATTATATCAAACCGTCATCAACCTGTTTAAGAATTCTAATACAAACCTGCAAGGTATATCAGAAGGTGTTAATCCAAATGAGAATACTTTTTCTCCGAACACAACAGTTAATGAGGGTCAGCCTATTCCACAAGGCCGAAATCGTACTATCGGAGAACCTGCCCCTACAGATATTATGCTTGGAAATTTTACCCCTCCTGGCGGATCTGAAAGATATAATCAAGGACAGAGTGAAGTTGAAGCATTTCAAAATGCCATTCTGCCTAAGTTGTTAAATCCGAATGTTGACCCTAACCAAGCGAACAAATTAAGCGTGTTCGAAACTTTATTACAAAACAGAGCGAATAAATTAAAGCCACCTCCATCGACCTGGAAAAGCATTTCGCCCGGGGCCAAGTTAGCTGAATTAGTAAACGGTGAACCTACAGGAAAAACAATCACCAATCCAAAAGAGAATCTTACAAAGAATCAAAGGTATGAAAGAAACCCTGATGGTGGTTATAAACTTTACAATATAGGAGGACAGAAATATTATAACAAAATTACCTATGATTCTGGAGGTAATAAAATTGATGAACAACTTACCAGGATTCCCGAAAAGGGCGAAGGAAAGAAAACAGATACTACAGACACTTCTTTGAAACCTTCAACAGCAACATTAATTGCTGATCTTAAGAATTTCAAACCATATACGGTTAATACTGACGGGGAAAAAATTCCAATGTCCCCTGAAGATATTAAATTCGCAAAAGATAAAACTCTTGAAAACATAAAACTTCAAATGTTTGATAAATTACCAAGAGCTTATGAATTTGTAAATAACATCGAAGAGTTGTGGAAAGCCGGAGATAAGAGCGGAAAGACACAATACCTAAGTCCGAAACAGCTTTATGATGAGACTATAAAACACGCAAAAGCTGGTGATATCAGTATGAAGGTTCAGGATGCAATTGCAAATTATTTGAAATATTATTCAACGGATATATATAAAGGATTATTAAAACAATATAAACCGGTAGAACAAAAAAATCCAAATGAATCACCTACTCCAAACGATTAAGGAGCGCGGATGCTACCGATTAGCAAGAAATTACTCGACTTGGGAAGCCAATTCGAGGTAGACAAAAAAAATACCATTCAAACAGGCAATGCAGATAATATTGACCAGCCCCAGGAAAAAGACAAAAAAGAAAACCAGATCAGTTCAAAACTTCTTGATGTAGGCAAAACTATTGAC
>CAZRMA010000257.1:0-5905 GCA_964600655.1 uncultured Ignavibacteriaceae bacterium | reverse complement strand
GTTTGGAATTAGAGAAATTATAATGTTCAGCGTTGTTTATTTCTCGTATAAAACAGCTGATGTTGAAATTCTTAAAGCGAATGAATTTGATTTTGAGCCCATAAAAGAAGTTGCTTATTTGTTCATTGGAATTTTTGCAACTATGATTCCTGCATTACAATTAATTGCTCATGAAGCAAATATAATGGGTGATAAATTAAATGCCGGAGTTTTTTTCTGGGCAACAGGATTTTTATCCGGTGTGCTTGATAACGCTCCAACATACTTGAATTTTTTAAGTGCAGCTATGGGTAAGTATATGCTTGATGTTGGAATAAAAGAACATGTACAAGAATTTGTTCTTCACGATGAAATTTATTTGCAGGCAATTTCGGTTGCGGCAGTGTTCTTTGGCGCAATTACTTATATAGGCAATGGGCCAAACTTTATGGTGAAATCAATTTGTGAAAGAGCAGGTATTCCGATGCCGAGTTTCTTCACATACATATTTAAATATTCTTTGATAATATTGGTCCCAATTTTTGCTTTGGTTTGGATTGTCTTTTTTTTCGGGAAAGGTTAATTGATGAAATCTATTGAAGAAATAATTAGTGAAAAACAAAACGGACTTCATTACAGCAATAGAATTATTTTACCGTTCAAATGTCACTTTTTGAAAGTGATTTTTAATGATGATATTATCACAGATTTTTCTCCGAACTCCAAAGGAATTTTTATTAGGGAAGATGCAGAGTTTACAGATGTTTATTTTCATGATTATAACAATTTGAAAGAAGAACTTTCAAAATATGAAAATATAAAAATGGTTGTGGTAGAAAAAGGGAAAGACATTTTCGATCAAAAAAATCATTTGAAAATCGCTCTTTATCTTGAAGATAAACACATTGTTAAAATAGAAAAAACTGACGCAGACATTTTATTTATAGAGTAATTATGCTGAATAATATTCAAGAATTTTATAACATTTTACCTTTTATTATTCTCGGTGCGGGAATTTTAGTTTCGCTTTTAATTGAAATGTATTCAAAGAAAAGTGAAAGTATTCTTCCATGGTTTTCAATTATAGTTTTTCTTGCAGCCGGGTTTCATGCTTTATACCATGTGAACATGGTTTCCGAAGTATTCCAGAATATGCTTGCCACGGGCGGGAATGCGAACATATTTTATTTCATTTTCACTTTTGGTGCGGCTTTAGTTTGCCTGCTTTCAATTGACTACATTAAAAAATACGGAACTTATTTCGGTGAATATTATATTTTAATCCAGTCTTCAGTTTTAGGAATGATGTTCATGGCTGGGGCTAAAGATCTTTTTATGATTTTTCTTGGATTAGAATTAATGTCCATCTGCTTCTATGCTTTAGCCGGATTGAATAGAAAAAGATTAAACGCTAATGAAGCTTCATTAAAATATTTCTTACTCGGTGCTTTTGCAACCGGGTTCATAGTTTATGGTATTGCTTTAATTTACGGCACAGCACAAACAACAAATATTGATTCAATAGTATCGCAGTTTAAAAATCTTTCAAGCAGTATATTGTTTATAACCGGTTTACTTTTATTCTTAATTGGATTTTCATTTAAGATTGCTGCATTTCCTTTTCACATGTGGGTGCCGGACGTTTACCAAGGTGCTCCGACAACTATCAGCGGTTTATTTTCAACTGGTGGGAAAGCTGCAGCATTCAGTGCAATTATTGTAACACTCGGTTCAATTTTTATTAATTCAGCCGGGAATATTTTTGAACCTTATCTTGCTGTAATTGCAGTTGCTTCAATGTTGTTCGGAAGTATTGTTGCAATCTCTCAATCTAATATTAAACGAATGCTTGCATACTCTTCAATCGCACATGCCGGATATATGGCAATAGGTCTCGCAGCAGGAAATTACGAAGGTCTTGCTGGAGTAATTTTTTACTTAGCCGCGTATACTTTTATGAATCTTGGTGCCTTTGGAATTGTTGCTTTAATTGAAGGAAAAGATGAAGCAAATCTTGATATAAATTCTTATGCGGGATTAGGCTCAAGAAGTCCAATGCTTGCAGCTATACTTGCTATCTTTATGTTTTCACTCGCAGGAATTCCTCCATTCGCCGGGTTCTTTGGTAAGTATTATGTTTTCATTGCAGCAATTAAAGCTCACCTAACATGGCTTGCCATTGTAGGTATTATATCAAGTGTAATAAGTGTTTATTTCTACTTGAGAATTGTAGTGCTGATGTATTTCAAAGAACCGGAATCAGATTTTTCAATACAAATTAGTAACACAGGTTTACTGGCAGTTGTACTTTCTGTATTATTTGTAATTATGCTGGGAATTGCACCTGGCTCATTAATAGATTTAATTTCATCCTACTTATAATTATTTTAATCAATAATTAATTTAGTTTATTTCCGGGATATTGATAAATATTATCCCTTAATCATAACTATGTCATTTAACAATTTAAACTTCAACCAATTTTTATGATTCCATTGTATTCAACAAAACAAGTAAGAGAAGTAGATGGTTATGCAATTAATCATCTCGGTATGCCCGGCATTATGTTAATGGAGAATGCTTCATTAGAGATCTATAATGCTGCGAAAGAAAAAATGATATCAAATCAATTAGGACAAATTCTCGGCTTCGTTTGCGGAAAAGGAAATAATGGCGGCGATGGCTTTGCAACTGCAAGGCATTTTGCGAATAATGGTTTTAAAATTATTGTAATCCATATCGGTAGTGAAAATGAAATGACCGAAGATTGCAAAACCAATTACAGAATCTTGAAAAGCCTGTCTAAAGGGAATAAAAATATTTTAATAAAAAAATATTCTTCAAATAAAGAATTAACCGTTTTAAAAAATTGTAATGTAATTTTTGATTCATTACTTGGTACAGGGATTAAGGGTGAACTAAAAGAACCTTATAATTCAGTAATAAAATATTTAAATCAATTAAAAGCATTTAAAGTCGCAATTGATATTCCAACCGGACTTGATGCCGATACAGGCTCAACTGATTTATGCTTTAATGTTGATATGACAGTTACTCTTGGTGAATTAAAAAAAGGATTATTCATTCAAGATGGATATTCTTTTGGCGGTGAAGTTGTAAAGGGAAATATTGGAGTCAGCCCATCATATTTTGACAGATTTGAAATTGAGGATTATTTAATTGAACCAGAAGATGCTAATAATTCACTTCCTGTAAAATCGAAATCAATTCATAAATATTCGGCTGGCAGAGTTTTAACAATTGCGGGTTCAGGAAAATTACCCGGTGCAGCAGTTTTATCTTCCACAGCAGCGTTAAAATCCGGCGCTGGAGCTTCAATACTTTATTTCCCAAATTCTGTTAAAAATCTTGTTCATAAAAATTTAGAAGAAGTAGTCATCTACCCGTATGAAGACATTTCGAATGAATATTTTTCAATAAATAATATTAATGAATTTAAGACAGGATTAGAATGGTCAGATGTTTTAGCAATTGGGCCGGGATTGGGCAGAGAAGTGACCACTCAAAAAGCAATAGTAGAAATTATTAAAAATAAGAATCCTAAAAAAATAGTTATCGATGCAGATGCAATCTACGCTCTGAGTAAGATCAATTATAAAAAGTTAGATTTAAGAAATTTGATATTAACCCCTCATCATGGTGAATTCGCAAATCTAATTGGGATTGATGTTAAAACTTTGCAGAATGATTTATTAAAGTATGGGAAAAAATTTGTTAGTGAAACAAAATCTTACCTGGTTTTAAAAGGAGCTCCAACAATTATATTTACACCAAATGGAGATGCTTTAATAAATACAACAGGGAATGCAGGTATGGCAAAGTTTGGAACCGGTGATGTGCTTACAGGAATTATTGCAGGTTTCCTTTCACAGAATCCAGATGAGATTGAAAAGAGCTTAATTGCTGCAGTATATTTGCATAGTCTATCAGCAGATTTGCTTTTACAAAGCCATACAGAATTTGGCTTTACCGCAATGGATATTATAAATAATTTACCTTCTGCAATTAATTTTATTAGGCGGTCTATTGTTTAGCTTTATTGAAAAAAATAAGGTAAAAGTTTTATACATCCCATTCGCAGTTTATTGGATGATATTATTCACCTTAACAACACTTCCTGGTAAAGATTTACCTGATATTGGAATAAGTGACAAAATCAGTCATTTTACGGCATATTGCGGACTTGCAGTATTCTTAAATTTATTTTTATTAATTCAAAATAAAAAGGAATTTCTGAAGAAAAAGGCATGGATGTTTGCATTACTTATTGGTGCTGTATATGCAATGATTGACGAATTCCATCAATTATTTATTCCTGGCAGATCTTGTGATATTTTAGATTGGTCTGCAGATGTAATTGGTCTTTTATTAGGCCTTCTCATAGTAAAAATTTTAATGATTTTTAGCAGTTACAATCCGAGTTTAACAAGTAAATAAAAATATATTTAAATCTTTGGAACCAATTAGTTTTGAAAAAGTACAATTCTCAGTCATTAAAGTCATATTGACAAATGAAACATCATTTTGTAATTTGCTATTCATAATTTTGTATTAGGAGGTGTGTACAAATGTCGATGGTTAAAAATCCCAAGGCAGATTTAAGGGCAATGTATAGAAAAGTATTTGAGATTAGTTTAATAATTTCTCTTGCTTTTTTAATAGTAGCCTTTAAATTTTTCCCGAATATTAAAAACAACTTGATTAAAACTGAGGGGCCCCAGGAGCTTTTTAAAGTTGAGGATATCCAGCAGACTAAACAGGAAAATAGGCCTCCGCCACCTCCAAAACCTCCAATTCCGATTGAAGCTCCCTCAGAAGATGTTCTAGAGGATATTGAAATTGGAAGTACTGAATTAGACGTAAATCAGGAAGTAGCTGCTCCACCGCCTCCACCTGAAGAGAAACATGTTGAAGAAGAACCCACTTACTTTGTTGCAGTTGAAGAAATGCCTGAACCGATTGGTGGTATAGCCGCAATTCAAAGTAAAATTGTGTATCCAGAAATAGCAAAGAGAGCCGGTGTTGAAGGTAAAGTTTATGTAAAAGCTTATGTCGATGAAAAAGGAAATGTAACCAAAACTGAAGTTGTTAAAGGTCTTGGTGCTGGATTAGATGAAGCTGCTGTTAAAGCTGTACAAGCAACCAAATTTAAACCGGGTAAACAAAGAGGAAAAGCTGTTAAAGTACAGGTGATGATACCTATTCAATTTAAGCTTCAATAGACATTAATTTTAGATTTTATAGCCGTTCATGATTTACAAATTGTGAACGGCTTTTTCTTTTTAAAACCGATACTTTTATTTCCAACCATGAACTATTAGAGACTTCTGAAAAATTACTTCATTGTCATCCTGAGTTTATCGAAGGATGACAATTTAGTCGGGATTCACACTTCGACTGGCTCAGTGTGACAGTTTGAGTTACTTAAAACTAATTTTTCAGAAGTCTCGATTAATAAATTTTTGTTTCCCTTATTTGAAAATATATAATGCTAAAATAAATAATGCTAAAATATAACTAAGTGACAAATCATAGTTTGCTTATAAATAAGCATTATTCCTAATTATAAAACCTCTTTTTCAATACTTAGAAATTAAATCTTCAGATAATTTTAGTATCAATTAAAATGAACATTTTCATACTTTTTTAATGAAAATTTAGTTAAGATTGTATATGAAAATGGCACGAATTATGGCTATAACTAAAGCTATTATAATTTTAAGGTAAGTTTTGCGAGTTTTTAAGAAAAAGTCCGGATCGAATATAAGGGGGAATAATTTACATGTCTTAACTCCAATCTATATAACTTTTTAGAATGAAATCAATTCAAAGAAATATTTATATAATTTTAATTTATTAGGAAAGAAGAAATGCATACCAACATTGAAGAAGCACTCGAATATCA
>CAZRMA010000256.1:0-5928 GCA_964600655.1 uncultured Ignavibacteriaceae bacterium | reverse complement strand
ACCAAGGATTGACAGCCTATAAAGAAAAAAATTATCCTAAATTTTTAGAATGCTTCATAAAATTAGATTCGCTAAAAAATAACAACATAAATATAATGTACAACCTTGCATGCGCTTATTCATTAAATCATAAAAAAGATGAAGCTATAAAATATCTTAAGAACTATATTTCAATTAGCGCAGATGAAAATATTGAAAAGGATAACGATTTTTCTTACATCAACAACTCTGGTGAATTTAAAGAGCTGATTAAAAAAATAAAAGCACTAAATAAGCCAATTAATACAAGCAGTACTGCGTTTATTATTGATGAGAAAGATTTACATCCCGAATCAATTGCTTGTGATAAAACTACCGGTATTTTTTATTTAGGCAGCATTCATAAAAGGAAAATAATTTCCATTGATAAAGATGGAATCACAAATATATTTATACCGGAAAAACAAGATGGGCTGCTGGCAGTTAACGGAATAAAAATAAATTCCAATAAAAGATTGTTGTGGGCAGCCTGCACAGCAATCCCACAAATGATTGACTATGACAAAACTATGCACGGAGTTAATGCTGTTTTCAAATATGGCCTTGACTCAAAAAAGCTTTTGAAAAAATATTATGTGCCTAAAGATTCAAACCGGCATTATTTCGGTGACCTTGCCATTAATAAAAATGGAGATGTTTATATAACCGATAGTTATTACCCGGCTATTTATTTGATAAAAAATAACAGTAGTGAGTTAGAACTTTTTTATGAGAATAATGATTTAGGTTCGCTGCAAGGGTTGGATTTTTCTAATGACGGAGAAGAATTATTTTTTGCAGATTATTCTTCAGGCATATACAGGTTAAACATCAACACAAAAAAATTAGCTTATTTAATAGAGCCAAAAGATTGTACCACAAAAGGAATAGACGGCCTCTATTTTTACAATAACAGCTTGATTGCTATTCAAAATGGAGTCCATCCTAATAGGGTGACAAGATATTTTTTAAATAGTAAATTAGGTTCCATCACAAGCTACAAAATTCTTGAAAAAGCAAACCCAAATTTCAATGAACCAACTTTAGGAGTAATTGTAAAAAATAATTTATACTATATCGCCAACAGTCAGTGGGATTCTTACAACAAAGATGGTTCTATTTTCCCGATGGATAAGCTTGAGAAAATAGTGATTCTGAAAACAAAATTGTCTGAGTAATTTATTATTATAATTCTCATTGACTTTATAGAAACCAATTTCTACATTATTTGTGTTTCCTTCGAATTTCTTTTCCCGAATTGTTAAATAAATTATTAATTCATCTTCATAGGAGTTAGTCATGAAGCGTAATATTACTTTCCTTGTTTTGTTTGGGACTTTAATCTTTTTCAGTTCTTCTTCGTTTGCTCAAGACCAAAGCCAGGAAGAAGCTGATGCACAAAAAGCCTGGATGGAGTTTATGACGCCAGGCGAATATCATCAAATGATGGCGAAAAATGTCGGTAATTGGAAAACAGTTACTAAATTTTGGATGGATCCGAATGCCGAGCCGCAGATTATAGAAGGAACTGCGAAAACTGAATCTCTATTAGGAGGCAGATACTTTAAAACAACTCACACCGGCGAAATGATGGGAATGCCTTTCGAAGGCTTCAGCATTGACGGGTATGATAATGCCAAGAAAGAATTTTTTAGTATATGGGTTGATAATATGGGAACAAGCTATATGCTGAGTAAGGGGAATTATGACGAAGATTCAAAAACCTTGAGCATGACCGGAACTACCTATGACCCAATGTATGAGAAAGATATGGAGTATAAAGAAGTTATAAAAATTATTGATGACAATAATCAAATCATGGAAATGTACACTAATCAAGACGGAAATGAAGTAAAAGTAATGTCAGTAGAAATGGTTAAACAAGAATAAATTTTATTTTTTAAAACCATTAACTTCATTTTTATAAGCAAATATCTGCAAAGAGGCTATCTATAAACCCAATTTCTTAAAGAAATTGGGTTTATTATCTAAATAGGCAACCGTAAATTTATCAATGAATAATTGCTTCAAAGAAGTAGTTTAAAATAATAATGCAGGTGTGACCAGCACCTGCATTATATGGAAGGATCCCCCCCTCACTTACCGCTATTAATTAAAATCTGTTGTTAATATCAGATAAATGACTATAATATGATATAGTGTAAATGCGTTATTTTTAGGATGGTTTTCTTGAGTTATTCTTGGTTATTTAAAATAACATAGAACAAATGAACTATCATTTTTAATATTGAGAAAAAAGTTTTATAAATTTCCGTCTGAACTATTCAAAATTCTTTATTTACTTTTCAATTTTTGAGGAAATAATTCGTGGATCATAAAATTCATCCAAACACTAAAATCGGACACGTTCATCTTACCGTTTCTGATATTGATAGATCATTAAAATTCTATAGAGACTTGCTTGGTTTCGAAGTTACAATGTGGTATGGAAGTAGTGCCGTTTTCCTTTCCGCCGGCGGCTACCATCATCATATTGGCTTAAATACCTGGGCAGGAAAAGATGCAGCTCCACCGCCTGCGGGACACACTGGTTTATATCATTTTGCAATTCTTCTTCCCAATCGAAAAGAACTGGCTCGAACTGTTAAAAGATTATTTGAAGTAAATTATAAGATTGAAGGTGCTTCAGATCATGGGGTTTCAGAATCAATTTATTTAGCTGATCCTGACGGCAATGGTGTGGAATTATATTATGACCGCCTTTTCGAGCAATGGCCGATAACAGAAGAAGGTCATCTTGAAATGGTCACAAAACAATTAGATTTATTAAACCTTCTTTCAGAATTGGATGACGAATAGTATTTATGGATGAAGTTAAAATCATAACATACACTCATCAATATAAGGATCAATTTAAAACATTAAACTATGAGTGGCTAAACAAGTACTTTGAAATTGAACCTATGGATGAACAGATTCTTTCCCATCCTCAGAAAATAATCGATGACGGCGGACAAATATTTTTAGCGTTAATAAATGATGAGGCGGTTGGAACGGCTGCATTAATTAAAATGGATGAAGCCGCATTTGAACTAGCAAAAATGGCTGTCACAGAAAAACAGCAGGGCAAAAGTATCGGAAAAAAGCTTGGCATAGCTGCTATATCTTATGCGAAAGGGGAAAAAATCAAATCAATTTTTTTAGAATCAAATTCCAAACTAATTCCCGCTATAAATCTGTATAAAAAATTGGGATTTAAAGTACTGCCAGGCGAACGATTATCTCATTATAAGCGCTGTGACATAAATATGAAATTAGATTTGTAATTAGAATTTATTACTAAAGTTTAACATTCTTCATCACAATAATTACAATTTAACTGATTATTTTAATAACTAACTATTTCCATTCTTTTGAAAGTAACTTATTTCTTATAAGTTATAACTATTAGAATTTTGAAAATTTCTAAAATATTAGACGAAAGGATAATTTATGAGCTTAAAGAGAGATTCGGTATTCTTCACAGATAAAGAAGATCCTTCGAGCTTTACACTATCCAACCAATTTGCCGAGCACTTAGAGTTCATACTAGTGAAAGATAAATTTACAGTTACCGATGACGACGCCTATTTTGCATTATCAATGTCCATCCGTGATAGATTAGTCAGAAGATGGTTAAGAACACAGCAAAAATATAAAGATAAAAATGTTAAGCGCGTATATTATCTTTCAATGGAATTTTTAATGGGGCGGCGTTTAGGGAACGCTTTAATCAATTTAAATTTTTATGATGAGTGTTATAGTATTTTAAAAAATATCGGTTACAATCTTGAAGAAGTAAGAGAGCTTGAACCGGATATGGGCTTGGGCAATGGAGGGCTTGGGCGGCTAGCTGCATGTTTTTTAGATTCAATGGCAACTTTAAATCTACCAGCATTCGGTTACGGAATAAGATATGATTATGGAATTTTCAAACAAGAAATTGAAAATGGATATCAGATTGAACAGGCTGATAACTGGATTGCTTACGGAAATCCATGGGAAATTTTAAGAAGAAAGTTGACATATAGAGTAAAATTCGGCGGGCGAATTGAATCAAACGAAGAGAACGGCAGGCTGCAATTTAATTGGCTTGATACTAATGATGTAATTGCTGTTGCATATGACATTCCTGTTCCCGGTTACAGAACAAGCACAGTTAATAACTTACGTTTATGGTCTTCACGTGCAGCAACTGATTTTAGTTTTGAAGAATTTAATAGTGGGCATTATTTAAAGGCAGTTGAAAATCAAAATTTATCAGAAAATATTTCTAAAGTTTTATACCCCAATGACAATCTTGCAATTGGGAAATCATTGCGTTTACAGCAGGAATATTTTTTCGTCTCAGCAACATTGCAGGATATAATTAGAAAATTCAGAATAAGCAATAAAACTTTACACAACTTTGCAGAAAAAACAGCAATACAATTAAATGATACACACCCGGTAATTGCCGTTGCCGAACTAATGCGGCTTTTGCTTGATGAAGAACAGTTCAGCTGGGATGAAGCATTTGAAATTATTACTAATACTTTTTCATATACAAACCACACGGTCGTTCCTGAGGCTTTGGAAGAATGGTCCGTCCCTTTAATGCAAGAGCTTTTACCAAGGCATTTACAGATTATTTATGAAATTAACTCCAGGTTTTTAGATCTCGTTCGCAAAAATTATACGAATGATGATTCAATTATTTCAAAAATTTCTATCATCCGTGAAGGCAAGCCAAAAAAAATCAGAATGGCTTATCTAGCTATCGTATGCAGCCACAAAGTAAACGGAGTAGCTGCTCTTCACACCGAAATTTTGAAAAACCAAATCTTCTATCATTTCAATAAGATTTATCCTGGTAAATTTATAAATGTCACCAACGGAATCACTCCACGCAGATGGTTGAAAACAGCAGATCCATTTTTATCAGAGTTGATCTCGGATAGAATTGGAGATAAATGGACCACGGATTTAAAACAATTAAAAAAATTAGAAACATTAATTGATAACGAAGACTTCAGAGAATTTTGGCGGACTTCTAAATGGCTAAGCAAAAAAATACTTATTGAAATAATTAAAAAAGAAAATGGTGTTGAAGTAAACCCTGATTCCTTGTTCGATGTTCAAATTAAAAGATTTCATCAGTATAAAAGACAGCTTTTAAATATTTTACATGTGATTACACTATACAATCATTTAAAAGATGACCCTAAACTTGATGTCGTTCCGAGAACCGTTATATTCGGAGGGAAAGCAGCCCCTGGATATTATACCGCAAAGTTAATTATAAAATTAATTAATTCAGTTGCAGATGTTATTAATAATGATCCTGATATAGATGGAAAACTAAAAGTGATTTTTATTAAAAACTATTCTGTTTCACTTGCTGAAAAAATAATTCCAGCTTCGGATTTATCAGAACAAATTTCTACCGCAGGATTAGAAGCTTCCGGAACCGGAAATATGAAGTTTGCATTGAATGGTGCTTTAACAATCGGAACAATGGACGGAGCCAACATTGAAATAAGAGAAGAAGTTGGTAATGATAATATCTTCATTTTCGGACTGCTTGCTGATGAAGTTGCCACACTTAAGCAAAGTGGCTATAACCCACGTGAGTATTACGAAAACAACAAGGATTTAAAGCGCGTTATTGATATGATTTCATCCGACTATTTTAATAAAAATGAACCTGGAATTTTCGACCCCTTGATTGAAGAATTAATGAATCACGATTACTACTGCTTGTTTGCAGATTATCAATCATACATCGATAAACAAAAAGAAGTGAGTAAATTATTTCGAGATGCTGAGGAGTGGACAAAGAAGTCCATTTTAAATGTCGCAAGAATCGGAAAATTTTCCAGCGATAGGGCAATACAAGAATACTCGAAAAAAGTTTGGAATATAAAGCCA
>CAZRMA010000255.1:0-5955 GCA_964600655.1 uncultured Ignavibacteriaceae bacterium | reverse complement strand
ATCAAAATTATAAAATAACTCCCCAACAACTAGAGAAAGCCATTACTCCGAAGAGTAAAGTTTTCATTTTCAATACCCCTTCTAACCCAACTGGAGCCGTTTACAGTAAGCAGGAGATTTTAGCACTTGGAGAGGTTTTAAAAGGAAAAAATATTTTTGTTATCAGCGATGAAATTTATGAGAAAATAATTTTTGATGGTGAAGAGCATTTTAGCATGGGTAAAATAGATTATTTAAAAGACCTTACTTTTACAGTAAATGGAGTTAGTAAGGCTTATGCTATGACAGGTTGGAGAATTGGTTATACCGCTGGTGATGCAAGCATAATAAAGCTTGCAAGAAATCTACAAAGCCATTCTACTTCAAATGCTGCATCTATTTCCCAGGCGGCGGCTGTTGCTGCACTTAACGAAAATTCAAATGAAATTTCCGAGATGGTTGATCAATTTAAATTGAGACGAAATTTTATTGTAAGTGAATTGAACAAAATAAAAGGATTTAAGTGCCCAACACCCAAAGGAGCATTTTACGTATTCTTTGACGTGAGTGCCTATTATGGGAAATCGTTAAATGGGAAACTAATAAATGATTCAAGTTCATTTTGCAGTTATTTATTGGACACACAGTTTGTAGGACTTGTCCCAGGTGTAGCATTTGGAAATGATAACTGTGTAAGGATGTCCTATGCTTGTTCGCTTGAACAGATTAAAAAAGGTATCGAAAGAATAACAAAAGCTGTATCTGAATTAAGCTGATAACTATTTAATCAGAAATAAATAGCTTTAAAGATTTGTAGATATTTTCTACCGGCATTTGTTCGCCTGTCCAAAGTTCAAAAGATCTTGCAGCCTGATGTATAAGCATTTTAATACCGTCAAGTGCTATTGCACCTTCGGAAGAAGCTATCTCTAGAAGCTTAGTTCTTGCGGGATTATAAACCAGGTCAAATACGATTTGATCTTTTGTGAATGACTTTGTGAGTGTAGTAATTACGTCATCATTTTCCGGAAACATTCCAACTGAACTAGCATTAACAATTAATTTTGAATTGTTAAAAATATCTACTAATTCCGGTGGAAATAATTCATGTGCTCTAAACAAATCAAACTTCATTTTATCAGAAAAGTAAGTCTTTAATGCTTCTGCCCTTTGCTCGGTTCTATTGATTATATGGATAACTTTAGGTTTAAAGTACCGGATTAGACAATATATAACGGCTCTAGCCGCTCCACCTGCCCCAACTACACTTATTTCCTGCCCTGCAATTTGATCTTTAAAAGGATTTAATGTTTCTAATATACCATTCACATCTGTATTGTAGCCTGTCAATTTACCTAATTCGTTTACGACTGTGTTTATCGAACCAATAATTGAGGCCTCTTCGGAAATATTATTCATCAACTGCATAATATTCTCTTTATGGGGGATGGTGACATTAAAACCTTTTATCCCTAAAGCGACCATACCTTTAACAGCATTTTTTAAATTGGCAGCTGGAACATCAAATGGAAGATAAATATAATCCATTTTCTTTAGTTCAAGCGTTATATTATGTATGAACGGTGAATAGGTATGTTTAATAGGATGCCCAATAAGTCCTATTAACCTGGTGTTAACATGAAAAGTGTTTTTCATTTCCAAGACAATATCATCCGGTTTTAATAATTTTTAAATAGGAGTTTTAAGAAAATAGAAAATATAGCTTTATATAATGAAATGTTTCAATTAAATTTCACCAAGTAACTTTTTGAAAAGTTTTGAAGATTTAATTTCCGGATATTCTTTAGCAAAATCTGTTTTCATTGCTGGATCAATAAGAAAAGCTTCTTTCAAACAATCAACCGCATCCTGTGTTCTGCTTAAAATGAAATTTACTTTTGCTTTTCCATAATAAGATGCAGCATGCGTAGGATTCAATCTAATACATTCATTGAATGAATTTAATGCTTCCAACCAATCACCCATTTCCAAATATGTTTCTGAAAGATTGAACCAGACTTCAAAATTGTTTCCGTCTATTTTAATAGCGGATAAATAGCTGCTTACGGCTTCCTGTAATTTACCTAAAGAATATTCCAGTTCAGCTTTAGCATACCATGCATCCGCATTGTCCTGGGATAATTCAATTGCTTTGTTAAAGTCTTTTAACGCCTGATAATACTTACCGATTGAATCATAACAATATCCTCTTGCAAGATATGATTCATAGTAACTAGAATTTATCCTTATTGCGATAGTATAGTATTTGATTGCATTAGTTAAGTCGCCAAGTTCTTCATAAATATTGGCGATATTGTAGCAAGCAGCTTCGTCATTTTTATCAATTTCATATACCCGTTTGAAACATTCCAATGCCTGCTGCAGTCTTCCTAAATCAGCTAAGGCATTACCTTTGTTAAACCACGCGCTGGCAAAATCATCCTTTATAGCAACAGCAAATTCATAACTATCAATTGCCTTTTCGAGCTGCTGTAATTTAGTTAAAACAATACCTCTATTGTACCAGCCGTTAGAACTATAAGGTTCAAGTTCTAAAAATTTGTCGTAAGTTAATAGTGCGTTGCTGTATTCGCCAATACTTTCGAAACAAAAACCAAGCTCATAATATGCTTCTTCAAACCCGGGATCAGATTCGAGAGTTCTTTTATAAAAACGAATAGCCTTTTCAAATTCCTCTTGATGTTGATAAATTAAACCAAGACTAAAAAGTGCTTCCTCATTGTTTGGCTCAAACTTTAATGCTGTTTCAATGGATTCTTCTGCTTTGGAATATAAACCGAGATTTTCTTCTGTTACAGCTTTTTCGATTAATGTTTCCGCGTCACAAGGATTTAATGAAATTGACTTATTAAAGCAAACTAAAGCATCTTCAAAATTTAATAGGTTGTTTAAGAAGGTTCCTTTTTTAAGCCAGTATTCAGAATTGTATGGAGAGATTTCTAATAATCGTTCAACAAAATAAAGACCATCCTCATTTTTATCATTTTCCAAACAGAATTGGATCATATCCTCAATAGTTTCAACACAAGTAAAGATATTTCCTGTCTCAATGAGATTTTTGCATTTACTTATTTCATTAACAATATTCTTTTCACTGTTATAAAAATTTTGTTCACCGCTAAAATCAGAATCAAAAAATGACATCAATTCTCCACATTATTTTTTTGATGGAAAAATCTATTACTATTAAAAGCCAAAATCAAGTTGAATTATAATTGACTTTGAACTCTTATTTTTATATACAAACAAAAAAAATGCCGTATTAAATATCATGTAATACGGCCAAAAACAAAAGAATTTTACCTTAATTAAAATGTGAAATTAACATTGAAGTTAATTTCTTAAAACCGAAGTAACTTTTTCTGCTGCATCTTTCAAGCTTTTTGCAACTTCAAAGTTTAAGCCTGAATTAGCTAATAACTCACCAGCCTCTTTTGCATTTGTCCCTTCCAATCTAACTACAATTGGAACAGTTACTTTCATTTCTGTGGCAGCATCTATAACACCTTGCGCTACACGGTCACAACGTACTATCCCTCCAAAAATGTTAATTAATATTGCTTTTACATTTGGGTCTGAAAGAATGATTTTAAACCCATTAGCAACAGTTGTTTTGTTAGCACCACCACCGACATCTAAAAAGTTTGCGGGTTCTCCGCCGGCCAATTTAATAATATCCATAGTAGCCATTGCAAGTCCAGCTCCATTTACCATGCAGCCAACGTTTCCATCTAATTTTATATAATTTAGGCTAAACTTTGATGCTTCAACTTCAAGTGGATCTTCTTCATAAAGGTCACGGTAATTTGCAATTTCTTTTTGCCTGAATAGTGCATTATCATCAAAATTCATTTTTGCATCTAATGCGACAACTTTGTTATCGTTTGTAATTACTAAGGGATTAATTTCCAGCAAAGAAGAATCTGTAGAAGAATACGCTTTGTAGAGGGCCGAAATAAATTTTACGAAATTCTTAAATGCGTCACCTGATAATCCAAGAGCAAACGCAAGCTTTCTAGCCTGGTAAGATTGCAAACCAACAGCTGGTTCAATCCACACCTTAATTATCTTTTCTGGAGTTTCAGCAGCAACTTTTTCAATTTCAACTCCACCTTCTGTTGAAGCCATAATAACATTTTTAGAAACAGAACGATCGAGTAAAATTCCTAAGTATAATTCTTTAGCGTAATCCAATCCTTCTGTAATAAAAAGTGTCTTTACAATTTTACCTTCAGTACCAGTTTGATGAGTGACTAATAAATTGCCAAGCATTTTCTTTGCATACTCTTTAACTTTATCCACAGAGGTTGTGAATTTAACTCCTCCTTCAAGAATTAAGTCTTCCCTGTTTGAAGGATTATACAACTTGCCTTTTCCCCTCCCACCAGCGTGTATCTGAGATTTAACTACAAATTGATTTATTCCTCTTTGCTGTAATTGTTCGATTGCATTATCAAGATCATTCAAATCTTTTATGGCAATACCATCTTGAACCGGCACATTGAATTTTTTCAAAACTTCTTTTGCTTGATATTCATGTATTTTCATATTGACCTTAAAATTTTTTTGATGTTTAATATAAATAAATTTCTATATCCTTCCCCATCCTTTCAGGAAGTGGCAAGGAGATTGGTTTATTTCTCACTCATAAAAGGATAACGCCAATCTTTCGGCGGATTAAAAGTTTCTTTAATAGTTCTGGCCGTCATCCATCTTAATATATTTAAATCGCTTCCAGCCTTATCGTTTGTCCCCGAAGCCCTTCCGCCGCCAAAAGGCTGCTGCCCAACAACAGCGCCGGTCGGTTTATCATTAATATAAAAATTGCCCGCTGTATTTTTTAATCTATCCGACAACTTAGTAATTACTTGTCTATCATTTGCCCAGATAGCACCGGTTAATGCATAAGGAGAAGTTGTATCACATAATTCCAATGCTTCATCAAGCTTATCATCTTCATACACATAAATTGTTAATACAGGGCCGAATATTTCTTCCTGCATTGATTTAAATTTAGGATTAGTAGTTACAATAGTAGTTGGTTCAATAAAATAACCTTTTGCATCATCAAAATTTCCACCGGTTATTATATCCGCTTCATTCGATTCCTTCGCATAAGTTATATATTCAGTGATCGATTTAAATGCTGCTGCATCTATAACTGCCGACATGAAATTAGTAAAATCTTCAACATCACCCATTTTTATTTTTTTAACTTCATTTACATATTTTTCTTTAAATTCATTCCAGAGTGATTTTGGAACATACAAACGTGAAGCCGCTGAACATTTTTGTCCCTGATATTCGAAAGCTCCTCTAATTGCTGCAGTAACTAATGAATCTACATCTCCTGAATTATGAGCAAATATAAAATCCTTGCCGCCGGTTTCACCAACTATTCTGGGATAGTATTTCATATTCTTTAAATTATCCGAAACTGATTTCCACATTCCCTGAAATACTGCTGTTGAGCCTGTAAAATGAATTCCAGCAAGATAAGGACTGTTCATTGCAGGCGCACCAACTTGTCCTCCTGAACCAGGGACAAAATTAATTACACCTTTGGGTAAGCCAGCCGCTTCATACAATTTCATTAAATGGTATGCTGAATAAACAGCGCTAGAAGCCGGCTTCCAAAGAGCAACATTGCCAACCATAGCTGGAGCAGTTGGTAAATTCCCGGCAATGGAAGTAAAATTAAACGGGGATACAGCAAAAACAAATCCTTCCAAAGGTCTATATTCCAATCTATTCCAAATACCCGGGGAAGAATACGGTTGGTTAGCCATCAATTGCGTCATGTAATAAACATTAAATCTCCAAAAATCAATAAGCTCGCATGCCGAATCAATCTCTGCTTGAAAAGCTACTTTCGATTGTCCTAGCATTGTAGCAGCATTAACAGTCGATCGCCATGAAGTTGATAGAAGATCAGCCATCTTTAAAAAGATTGAA
>CAZRMA010000254.1:3433-5960 GCA_964600655.1 uncultured Ignavibacteriaceae bacterium | reverse complement strand
GCAATTTTGCTATTTCAATAGTGTAGCCGCTTTTCGAAATTAATATTACGACATCCTCTTTTCTTACCATTCCAAGATCGCCGTGCAGTGCGTCGGTTGGATGGAGATAAATTGCAGCTGTACCAGTTGAATTTAAAGTCGCAACAATTTTACGCGCAATTAAACCAGATTTACCCATACCGGTTAGTACGACTCTTCCTTTGCATTCGGCAATTATCTCGACTGCTTTCACAAAATCTTCATTAATACTATCTAAAAGTCCGCCGACTGCTTCAGCTTCAATTCTAATTACCTCTTTACCTTTTTTTATTAATTCTTCGGAAGTCAATTTTTATCCTTTTTAAAAAAATTTAAATTTTTTGGTTCTTTTTTGATTTGGTGATTTAACAGGATTGTAATCTATTTTAAATCTCCGAAAATATTTATTGTATGAAATAAATGCTAATACTAGCTCTTCGTCTGTAAAAGAATTTAATTCTTCAAATAATAATTTATTTTTTAAAATTATTTTTGGATCTCTAATATTCTTAACTATCATCAAATAATTATAATAATTTGTAACCGGCAAAAGATAATTTACCTCGTTTTCAAAATTATGCAGCCAAATTTTTTTATGAACAGGACCAATAGCAAGTAAACTTTTATTTGGTTCAATAATTATTTCTCTCACTTCAGAATTATCGTTTGGTGCACTGTCTCCGGGGTTCCAATGTGAATAGCTCCATCTTTTTATTTCATTCAAATTATCCGGTACTTTATCAGCATATTGAAATGAAATATCAAATTCTATTTGCTCGTCTATTTCTTCATGAATTAAAATATCGATATTCCCTTCTTCGCAAACTACAACACCGCTTGCAAAGATTGGTGCTGAAGGAATATCCAAGTCAATCAGACTATTTTCTTTACCCAGGACTAAATTTGTATCGCCGAATCTTCCAAAACCAATTACAAACAATGATTCAATTTTATCTTTATATAATTTGTAACCAATTTTATTTTCCGGCAAAATGGAAAACAGAAAGTCTCTTTCTCTTTCAGTTAATCTTCTCGGAAAATCGTTTAATGAATTTTCATACATGTTATCATTCATTCAAAATATTTTGTTCCCATCAGTAACATAACAATACGGATAAACCCGGTTTCTTTAAGAAACCGGGTTTATAAATTAAAAGCTAATGTTTACCTTTTACTATTTCATCAATAGCTTTTACACTAATTAAAAGCTCTTTCAATTCAGATAACGGCAGTTGACTTGCAGCATCGCTTAAAGCTTCTTTCGGATTAGGATGAACTTCCAGAAATAAAGCATCAATTCCAACCGCTGCAGCAGCCTTCGCCAAAGGTTTAATAAATTTCGGTTGTCCGCCGCTTAATGAACCTTGACTTGGAATCTGAACCGAATGAGTTGCGTCCATTACAACGGGGTAACCAATTTCTTTCATTATGATAAGTGAACGCATATCAACAACTAAATTATGATAGCCGAAAGTTGTTCCTCTTTCGGTCAATAATATTCTGCTATTACCCGTTGATGCTACTTTCTCTGCAGCATGGCTCATATCTTCGGGGGCAAGAAATTGTCCTTTTTTAATATTCACAACTTTACCGCTCTTTCCCGCAGCAATTAGTAATTCTGTTTGCCGGCAGAGAAAAGCTGGTATCTGAAATATATCAATATATTCATGAGCTAAATCTATTTCTTGAGTGGTATGAACATCAGTTAAAATGTTTAGATCAAATTCTCTTTTTACATTTCTTAAAATTTCCAAAGCTTTTTTATCGCCAATGCCTACAAAAGAATTACTGCTTGTCCGGTTTGCTTTTTTATAGCTTGACTTAAAGATGAAAGGAATTTCTAATTCTGCACAAATGGTTTTTATGTTCTTAGCGGTTTCTAATATCATTGCTTCATTTTCTACAACACAAGGTCCGGCAATTAACACGAAAGGATTATTTCCGCCTATTTTAATATTATCAACTTCAACCATTTTATTTTTCTATTTATTTAGTTTTAAGCTGGTTAAATATAAAAAAATCAAATTACTTAATGAATTTGTATTATTACAAATAGTTAAGCTATTGAAATCATTGATTTGTCTTTTTAGGCTTGTTGGATTATCAACTTAATTAAAATTAACTTTCTACAAATAAACTAAGGTTGTAAATGTTATTCCCAATCGGAGATGATAATAGAGATAGGCGAATTCGTCCGCTCATAAATTATTTACTTGTATTAATTAACATTTTAGTTTTTGTATTTCTGCAGGACTTTGGTGCGAATGATAAATTCACTTACGCTTATTCAACTGTGCCTGAAGAAATACTTACCGGGAAAGATTTGATTACAAGTGATAAAGTGTATGAAAATCCGGTAAGTGGAGAGAGATATAAAATGCCTGGATTACAACCCACACCTGGAATTGTCTATGAAACTTTAATTACTTCTTTATTTATGCATGGCGGAATTGCACACATTTTAGGAAACATGATTTTTTTGTTAGTCTTTGGTGATAATATTGAAAAT
>CAZRMA010000254.1:0-3333 GCA_964600655.1 uncultured Ignavibacteriaceae bacterium | reverse complement strand
ACAAAAAAATATGTATATTAAAACAAGTCATATGTCCCCGATTTTTTATACATTGATGTTGTAATAACTGAATTCAGAAATTAAATGATTTATTCTAAAATAAATTCATATGGAGGATAAAATGGAAAGAGAATCGAATAATGTTAGTATGTTTTTTACAGGGTTATTAGTAGGCGGTGTGCTTGGAAGTGTTTTTGCCATGCTTTATACGCCTTTCACCGGTAAAAAAATGAGGAGAAATATTTCAAAAACTACAGGCAATTTGCTTGATGATGTAAATGATTATATTGAAACAGGCAAGGATAAAGCTGACGAAATATTTACAGATGGAAAGAAAAAAGCCGATGAATTGATCAAAGACGGGAAGAAAAAAGCAAGTTCACTTATTGATGATGCAAAAAAAATTGTTTCTAATTAAAGATTACCCGAAATTAACTTCTTTAAAGCCTGGTGAGATCATCAGGCTTTTTTTGTAAAAATTATTCCTATGAAAATATTACTAACAGGTGCAACAGGGTATATTGGGAAAAGACTACTCCCCGCTCTTATTGAGCAGGGACATGAAATTATATGCTGTGTAAGAAATAAAAATAGATTTCCTGCTGAAGGTATCTACAAACATCCAAAGATTTCTTTATTCGAAGTTGATTTTTTAAAAACTATTCCCGAAATAAATTCTATAAAAGATATTGATGCTGCTTACTATCTAATTCATTCGATGAGTTCAAATATAAAAGATTTTGCAAAGCTTGAAGAAACCACTGCTAATAATTTCATAAATCTTGTTAAACAAACTTCTATAAAGCAAATAATTTATCTCGGCGGAATCACAAATGAAGACAATCTCTCTAAACATCTTGCATCCAGGAAAAAAGTTGGAGAAATATTAGAAACCAGCGGGATACCATTAACATCTCTGAAAGCCGGGATAATTGTTGGTTCCGGAAGTGCATCTTTCGAAATCATTCGCGATCTTGTGGAAAAACTTCCAGTAATGATTACTCCCAAGTGGCTTAATACAAAACATCAGCCTATAGCAATTAGAAACGTAGTTCAATATTTAACCGGAGTTCTCTTCAATAAAAATACATTTAATAAATCTTTCGATATTGGCGGGCCGGATGTTCTATCTTACAAAAAGATGCTGCTTCAATTTGCAGAAGTTCGCGGACTTAAACGATACATTTTTACAGTTCCTGTTATGACTCCCCGACTTTCCTCTTACTGGCTTTATTTTGTCACGTCAACTTCTTATAAACTTGCGATAAATCTTGTTAACAGTATGAAAATAGAAGTCGTGGCAAAGAATAACGAACTTGAAAAGAATCTTGGAATTAATCCAATTTCATACAAAGAAGCTGTGCAATTAGCTTTTCAAAAAATTGAACAAAATAATGTTATATCAAGCTGGAAAGATGCACTAGTTTCAAGCTATGACGATAATTCTCTTCTAAGTCATATTAATGTCCCCACCAATGGCTGCTTTTTGGATAAACGAGAAAAATTTATCGGTGATAAGGTTGAACGAATACTTGAAAATATTTGGTCAATTGGAGGTGAACGTGGCTGGTATTATGCAAATTGGTTATGGCACTTGCGTGGGATATTGGATAAGATTTTCGGAGGAGTTGGTTTACGCCGCGGAAGAACAAATGCGAACATAATTAATACAGGAGATTCACTTGATTTTTGGCGGGTACTTGCTGCTGATAAAAAAGATAGAAGATTATTACTCTATGCTGAAATGAAACTTCCAGGTGAAGCATGGCTTGAGTTTAAAATTATAAATAAAAGCGGCAAACAATTTCTACAGCAAACCGCAACCTTCCGTCCCAAAGGATTATTGGGAAGGTTATATTGGTATTCTGCATTACCTTTTCATTATTTTGTTTTTAATGGAATGGCAGAAAATCTTGTAAACTATCATAGCAGATAGGTTTATTTTCAAAATAAAAATTAAGATCTAATAATAAACTATGAATGAGAAAATTTTACTTGACTCATCAATAATGGAAACCGAAAAAAGGTGGAAGACTGTAAATGATGGAGTAATGGGTGGATTAAGTTCTTCGGAAGCTTTTGTAAATGAAAATGAAAAAATTGTTTTTGAAGGGGAAATTTCTTTAAAAAATAACGGGGGTTTTGCATCTTTAAGAAGCCCAATAAACAACTTCAACTTTGAAAAATTTTCAGGTATTGAAATAAGGATCAATGGAAATGGAAAACAATATAATATTTCAATGAAAGAGACTGTTAATTTTACAGGCTACTTTTATAGAATTCAATTTGCAACTGAAATAAAAAAATATACTACTTTAACACTTCCCTTCAATCAATTCAAGCTTTTTTACTTCGGTAAGGAAATCATTTCAAATAAAAGCATACCATTAGATAAAATCAAACAAATTTCATTATTAGTAAGCGATAAGCAAGAAGGTAATTTTATAGCAGAAATTGACTATATAAAGCTTTACTAATTTTGGCTTTTACATTAAGTAAATCTTCCAAGAAAATTTAGGGATATCATGTCATTAGTTAATAATTGCTTCGCGAATAAATAATAATGAATTCGCTTAGTTTTAAATTATATAATCGTTATTTTTCAAATATATTTATTAGTATATAGGATTATTTTTTGGCTGATAAAGAAAGAAAAATACAAATATTAAAAGCCGCTGTTAAAAGGTTTGCAAAGCACGGCTTAAATAAAACTACCCTGGATGAAATTGCCCGCGATTTGAGGATAGGAAAAGCTACTATATATCATTACTTCAGTTCAAAGGAAGAATTGTTTTATGAAACCATTAAATGGGAAGCTGCGCAGTATATTGATGAAATAAATGTAATTTTTAATAATGAGCAAATATCCGCCAGCCAAAAATTCCTTGAGTATGTTATTTACAAAGAAACAACTGCTCAAAAATTTAGACTGCTGTATGAGCTATTTCTTCTTTTGCTAAAAGACGAAAGTTTTGAAAAAGAGTTAAGCATCTTAAAAGAACTTCTGATAGAGGAAGAGAAAACCATAAGCAATATCTTAACTCCCATTTATAACAATAAAAAGGAAACCTTTAATGAAACCTTACCTTCATTTTTAGTAATGCAAAGCTGGGGTATTTTTTTCAGCGGAAGGTTATTAACTATTTCCAGGCAAGGCAACGCTGAAGCTACTCATGATTTATTTATGAAAGCTTTAGGAAATATTTTAGATTAGAAATAAAAAACATTCGATCATTCTACCAACCTATCATTCTTCCTCATCTTCATCGGCATCATCGCTGAATAAAAACTTTTCATATTTGTGTTTAATCAATTGAGCCTCAACTATAAAGA
>CAZRMA010000253.1:0-5979 GCA_964600655.1 uncultured Ignavibacteriaceae bacterium | reverse complement strand
ACATTAAATTTTGACTTAGAATTAATTGATATTAGAGATGCTATGCCAGAAGAAAAATCACACGGTCACGTGCATGGTGCAGGCGGACATCATCACTAAATTAATCTAGATACTATTAAAACGCCTGCTTATTGCAGGCTTTTTTATGCTTTTGCCGCTCCAGAATTTAACTGCACAATAATCCTTAAACAAATTTAGATTTAAAGTCCCTAAATGATTTTTCATTATACTAAATAGACTAAATACAATTTTATTTGGAAATTTTTTATTCATATGAATTTCATTAAGAGAAAAACATTATCTGCAATTATTTTAATTTTAGTTTCATGTTCCATATTAATTTATTCAGAAATTATCCCGATCTTTACACATGCTTACCATTTTCAACGAATTATTTAATAGCCACTCTTACTTTATTAAATTATGATTTTATTTTGCATTTTATTTTAATATTCAATTCCATATTATTGTATCGCTAATGGGGAATTTCACTACAAAATCCAGAAAATGAAATAAATGGATAAAGAATCATCGGGAGTTAATTTTAAAAGTAGTCCTTTTAAAAAAATTATTTCAAAATACAAATCAATATTTACTAATGAAGAGTCAGATTCAAAGATTCCTTTTTTTTTAAAGAACAAAAAAGTTGCGTATAGTTTATTAGGCTTTGTTATACTATCTGTAATTTTAATATTCACTTCATTAAAATCCGCTGAGACAAACATCCCTACATTCACTGTAAAGAAAGATAAATTTTTAGTTTCAATTACTGAAAGCGGTGAGCTGCGCGCTAAAAACTCAATTTCAATATCAACCCCCAGAATTAGAGGAAGCCTTAAAATAGTATTCCTTGAACCCGAAGGGAGCTATGTTAAAGCTGGAGACGTTCTCGTAAAATTCGATCCTACCGAGGCAATAAATAATTTAAAAGAAGCAGAATCAAAATTAGAAATTTCCCTTTCAGAAAAAGAAAAATTAGTTGCTAACCAAAAGTCTCAAATGACGAGACTTGAGTCGGATTTAAAAAGTGCAGACCTTACTTTTGAATTATCAAAGCTCAAGCTTGAACAAATAAAATTTGAAGCAGAAATAAAGCAGCAAGAAGCCAAATTGGAACATGAAAGAAATGAGTTAAGTTATAAAAAAGCTAAACAGGATTTAGAGTCCCAGAAGATTGTAGATCAATCTGAATTTAATAAAGTCGAAATTGATGTTCGTCAAAAAAGAGCCGATTTAGAACATGCTAAAAGAGATTTGGAAATGCTTACGCTTACAGCGCCCAAAGAGGGATTAGTAGTTTATGAAACAAATTGGAGCACAGGCAGAAAAATTACAATCGGCGATACACCATGGCCGGGAATGACATTGATAAGCCTTCCTGATCTTTCAACGATGGAGAGTTTTACTTATGTGAACGAAGTTGATGTTAGCAGAGTTAAAAAAGGACAAAACGTAATCATAAAACTTGATGCCTTCCAAGACAGCACTTTTCAAGGCGAAATTACTTCTGTAGCAGCGTTGGGAAAAACAAAAAATAATAATTCAACTATAAAGGTTTTTGAAATTACTGTAAGCATAAATTCACAGTCTTCAATACTGAAGCCAGGTATGACCACAAGCAATAAAATGATAATTAGTGAAATTCCTAATGTACTATTTGTCCCGCAGGAATCTGTTTTTGAAAAAGATGGAAAGAAAATCGTATACATTCAAAATGGATCAGGTTTCGATGAACAAACAGTCGAACCTGGAGAAAAAAGCGAAGACTATATTGTAATTAACAAAGGTATTTCAAACGGGGATGTTGTAGCATTAAGAGACCCGACAATAAAAATAGATGAAAACACAAGTGAACAAAGCAGGGAAACAACTCCTTCTCTTCCATCTACAAATAAGTAATGAATAATTTTGAATCATTTAAAATCGGGTTAAAAGGGCTTCAATCAAATAAGCTGCGCGCCCTGCTAACAATGCTTGGTATTGTGTTTGGTGTTGCCGCTGTTATTGCGATGCTCTCAATTGGTGAAGGGGCAAGGCAAGAAGCGCTGCAGCAAATTGAATTGATGGGAACAAATAATATAATCATCACAAAAGTTACGGTTGCTGAAAATACATCCGGAAAAAAGAAATCTTTTTCTCCCGGGCTAAATTTGGAAGACGCAAAAGCGATAAAAAAGATTAACCCGCTTGTTGATTTTATAACGCCGCAGCTTGAGATTAAAGTTCCAGTAACATATAAATCTCAAATACTTCAGACAACTTTAATCGGTACAACAGTAGATTATTTTAAAACATTTAACACGAAAATAGATTTAGGCACTCCATTCAATGAATATCACTCTGATAATTATTCTAATGTTTGTGTGATTGGTTCAGGGATAAAAGAACAATTGTTTAGATTTGAAAATCCAATTGGCAAAAAATTAAAAATCGGGGATCTTTGGTTTGAAATAATTGGAGTCGCGGCTTCCAAAAATGTTTCAACATCAGGCTCCCAGGGGATAACATTACGAAATTTTAACGAAGATATATATATTCCTTTTTCCACTATGATGTATAAAATTGGAATTAAGGAAGCATCGAATGGAGATCAGAATTTTAATACTTGGCAGAACAATGAAAACGCAAATGTAATTGACAGAAATTCAGTTAGCCAGTTTACAGTAAAGGTTAATTCCCCCGACCAGCTTAGGGAAGCAGCAGATTTAATTTCAAGAATTTTAAAGAGAAGACATTATGGAGTGAAGGATTACGAAATAATTCTGCCCGAACAGCTCCTACAACAAAAACAAAAAACTCAAAGGATTTTTAACATTGTAATGGGAGCTATCGCTGGAATTTCTTTACTCGTCGGCGGGATTGGTATTATGAATATCATGCTTGCCAACATTATGGAAAGAACCCGTGAGATAGGAGTAAGGCGTGCTGTTGGTGCTACCAGGATGGATATATTATCACAATTTGTTTACGAAGCCTTAACAATTAGTGTGGTTGGTGGTATAACAGGAATTATCCTTGGGTTTATTTTGACATCATTAATTACAAATTATGCTGAGTGGAAAACTATTATTTCACCCTTTTCAGTGTTCCTTGCTTTCTTTGTTTCAGTGGCAACCGGATTAATTTTTGGAATCTATCCTGCTAAGCAGGCTGCCGATAAAAATCCAATTGAATCACTTCGTTATGAATGATAAATCTTTTTCAAATTATTTACAGATAAAAATGAAAGTTTTATTTAAGATAGTTTTATTGCTGCTTTCTTTAAGTAGCTTTATAAATGCCCAAAGAATTCTGACACTGGATGAAGCTTTATCAATTGCTCTTAGTAAAAGCTACAGCATTAAGTCGGCGGGGTATTTGCTTGAGAGTTCCCAAAAAACACTTGAAGCAGCACAGCGCGGATTATTAAGCAGTGTTAATCTTCAGTTCGATTTGCCGAATTACTCCCAAACTCTTTCAAATCAATTTAATACCCAAACCGGCACTGAACAGTTTTACAAATTAGGTTTTACAACTTTTGAAGGAAGAGTTTTATTTAACCAACCAATAATTTTTTCTAACGGAACATTTTCTTTAGTCGGCTCTTTATGGAAAAGAAATCAATTCACCGCAGAGATTGAACCTATAGATTATTATTCAAACTTAAGCCTTAGATTGAATCAACCGTTGTTTACTTTTAATAACCAGAAAGCTAGTTTAAAAAGAGCAGAAATTAATCTTGAAAAGTCTGAGAGAAATTATACCAAAGCTTCTAAAGATATTGTCTACAATGTAACATCATCGTTCTACAGATTATTTCAGGCAAAAAAGAATGTTGAAATTGCAGGGGAAAAAGTTAAACAAACCGAGATATCATATAACACGGCAATGAATAAATATAAAGCCGGTTTAATTGCAGAAGTTGAAGCTCTGCAATTAGAAGTTGACCTTGCCTCAAGCAATAATGATTTATTAAATGCTAAGCAAAATTATGATGAAATTAAAGATAATTTTAAAATTTTAATCGGCTTGGCATTAGATGAAGATATTGACGTCTCCGCTGCACTAGAATACACTCCAGTTAATGTTGATGAAAAATTAGCGGTTGAATTGGCACTAAAAAATAATACGGATCTTTATAACATGGATGCAGATATTGAATTAAGCGATTTGAATATTGATGAAGTCGATTCCAGAGGAAATATATCCGGTTTGTTATCTGCCAACTTTGGAGTGAATAAGGTTGATAGGAAATTTGCAGAAATATTTCATGATTTTTCCGAAGACCGAAGTGTTGTATTTACATTGAGTGTTCCTGTATTTGATTGGGGTAAAAATAAAAGGGAAGTTGAAGCAGCTGAAGCCCAGCATAAACAGGTTAAATTGTCATTTGATAATCAGAAAGAAGTTGTAAAAAAAGACATTATTGCCTTGGTTAATAAAATTAAATCTGCTAAAGCAAGGGTTGACGTATTAAGTAAAAGCGTTGAACTGGCACAAAAAAGTTATGATATAACTTTAAAAAGATTTGAGGCGGGAACCATAACAAGCTTTGATCTTTCCCAAATGCAGTTAAGATTAACTGACACAAAAATCAGTAGTCTTAATGCATTGATTGATTATAAAATTTCATTAGCAGACTTAGCGCGTAAGACTTATCACAACTATGAAAAGAATTAAATTAAAACGATTATTTTGAAAAAATTATTTTAAACTCAGTTTCTTTTTCATGTTCAGATCTTACAGTTATCTCTGCATTATGCCATTTAACAATTGCCTTTACAACTGCAAGCCCTAATCCTGCACCGCCAAGTTTTCTATTGCGAGAAGATTCAACTCTATAAAAATTATCAAATATTTTTGATAGCGATTCCTCAGGAATTCCTTCTCCTTTATTTATTACGCTTATATTTATGGAAAAATTATCAGAATTTCCTTTTAAAATTATATCTTCATTTTCTTGCCCGTACTTAACTGCATTATCAACTAAATTAGAAATGGCTTGTTTTAACAATTCTTTATCAATTTCAACTTTTGCTTCAGTGTTCGATTGAACAACTATGTTTATGTTTTTATCTGTTCCAAGAATTTTTAAATTTTTACCTAAATTATTTAGGTATTCATCCAAATCAGTTTCAACTTTATCAATAACAACTAAGGAGTTATCCATCTTTGAAATAAAAAATAGGTTGTCAACAATTTTGATTAATCTAAGTATCTCTTCATAATTGCTTGATAAAACTTCAATATACTGCGGGGGGGTTTTGGTAGATTTTAGGGCAATTTCTGTTTCCCCCCTTAAAATAGTTAGAGGAGTCTTTAATTCGTGAGCTGCTGAAACAGAAAATTGATTCATAAAATCCAATGAAGTTTTAATTCTACTTGTCATTTCATTCATCTTTTTAACTAGTCTTCCGTATTCATCATTAAATTGTTCGCCTTCGATTTTCTTCGAGAGATTGTGTGCAGTTATATCTTCAGTCTCTTTTATAATTGAGTCTATTCTTGAAAGAGATTTCGCAGAAAGAAATATACCCCCGGCAATAGAAATGATGAAAAATATCGGGGCAAGGTATGTGTAAATATTTAATAGGCTATTTAATGATTGACTAATATAGTCTCTGTTGGAAGCAACAATTATTTGATAGTCATCTTTGTATAACACTGCAGCAATTAAATCTTTAGATGACAAATTCAAATTTTTATATCTAATTATTTTCGACCCCGCCGCAGGATATTTAATTGAGAAAAATTCGTTACCAAGATTTACAGATTTGAATATTATTTTATCTTTATACTTTACCTGTATAAAATTATTTCTGGGCCTACTCAATAACTCAGAATAAATTATATCCCACAACAAGTCTTCAATATTTGTGTAAACTGAATCAGGAGTAAATGTTTCGAAGTTAATTTTATTCTGAACAAGGACTTTGTTAATAATATCAGCTTCTAATTTTAATGACTTTTCTAAATTACCTTCAAGGCTTTTATATAAAG
>CAZRMA010000252.1:0-5989 GCA_964600655.1 uncultured Ignavibacteriaceae bacterium | reverse complement strand
TGAAATAGGAAATGATCCTGGCGTTTTTATAAGAAGCATGGCTACTCGAGGAAGCCTCGGTGGTTTAAGTAAAAGAACGATTGATGCTGCAGATGTTTTAGACGCTGCAGGTTATGATTACATTTTACTCGAGACAGTTGGTGTTGGACAATCTGAATTGGACATTGCTCAAGCAGCAGATACAACTATTGTAGTTTTGGTTCCTGAATCTGGTGATGTGGTTCAAGCCATGAAAGCAGGCTTAATGGAAATTGCAGATTTTTTTGTTCTTAATAAAAGTGACAGGCCAGGTTCAGAACAAGCTGTTACGGCTTTGAGAACAATTTTAATGATGAGAGATCATGATGAAAAATCGTGGATGCCTAATATTATTAAATCAGTTGCTTCCGAAAATAAAGGTATTCTTGAAATAGCTGATGAAATTAAACGTCATAAAGATTATCTTCACAATAGCGGTAAATTTTTATTAAAAAGAGAAATACAGACTAAGAATAGAATTAAAGATATTGTTGAAAATAAAATAAAAGAAAAATTATGGGATGAAGGCGGTGAGAACTCACTTAATTCTTCTCTTTCAAAAGTTGTACTTGGAGATTTATCGCCTTATCATATTGCAGAAGAAATTATTTCCAATTTTAAAAAACAATTTTAGTTGTTCAGCTTTTCCTTTATTGTTAAATTTTTTAAAGTGAATATTCCAAAAGAATAGTTTACTTCAAAAATTTGATTCACTTAAAAGGTTGAATTAATTTTATTCAAATAGAAAGGAAAAATCATGGATGTAACGGAAAATCCATTCCTCACCAAATTAAATGAAAATCAAATTATCATTCGTGATACTATTCGGGACTTCGCTGAGAAAAATATACGTCCGCGGATTATGGAATTTGATGAATCGCAAGAATTCCCATTTGATATTATACATCAGCTTGGAGAATTAGGATTTCTCGGAATTTTAGTTTCGGAAGAATATGGCGGTGCAAATTTAGGTTATGTTGATTTTTCAATTATCATTGAAGAACTTGCCAGAATTGATCCCTCAATTGCCTTATCTGTAGCAGCTCATAACGGTCTTGGGACAAATCACATAAATCGATTTGGGAATGAAGATCAGAAAAATAAATTTCTGCGTGATCTTACTTCCGGGAAAAAGATTGCTGCATGGGGATTAACCGAATCAGTATCGGGAAGCGACGCAGCCGGATTAAAAACGGTAGCACAAAAAGATGGTGACTATTATATTTTAAACGGAAGCAAAACCTTTACAACACATGGTACAGTCGGTGAGACAATTGTAGTAATGGCTATTACGGATAAATCAAAGGGCAAAAAAGGAATCTCAGCTTTCATTCTTGAAAAAGGAATGGAAGGTTTTATTGCCGGTAAAAAAGAAAACAAGCTTGGAATGAGAGCAAGTGATACTACACAGTTAATGTTTGAAAATTGTAAAGTCCCAAAAGAAAATTTATTAGGAGAAGAAGGTGAAGGTTTTATTCAAGCAATGAAGATACTTGAAGGCGGAAGAATTTCAATTGCCGCTTTGAGTGTGGGGCTTGCACAAGGTTGTTTAGAGGCATCCTTAAAATATGGGAACGAAAGAAAACAGTTTGGAAAATCATTGAATGAATTTCAGGCAATACAATTTAAACTTGCTGAAATGAATACCAATATTGAAGCCGCAAGATTATTAACTCAGCGCGCAGCATTTATGAAAGATAACGGAAGTGCCAGTATAAAAGAAGCAGCAATGGCAAAACTTTTTGCGAGTGAAATTGCTGAGAAAGCCGCAAGCGAAGCAGTTCAAATCCATGGTGGTTATGGTTTCATAAAGGAATACCCGGTTGAAAAATTTTATCGTGATGTTAAACTTTGCACTATCGGCGAAGGAACTTCTGAAATTCAAAGAATAGTAATTGCAAGAGATTTACTAAAAGATTGATCAATAAATTTTGAACAAATTAACATGACCAAAATTGGCTCAGAAATAAAAGACGATAAATCATTTCTAAAAAAAGAAGATTACTATAAATCTGTACTTCGAAAGCTTGTCGCAGAGAAAGAAAAAATAAAACTTGGCGGGGGTAAAAAAGCTTTTGAAAAACATAAAGCAAAAGGTAAACTGACTGCGCGCGAAAGAATAAATAAATTAGTTGACGATCCAAATCAATTTATTGAATTAAATTCGTTTGCGGCTTATGGAATGTACGAAGAATTCGGTGGCGCTCCTTCTTCAGGAACAATTTATGGAATTGGGAAAATAAACGGTAAAAATTTTGTAGTAGTTGCAAATGATGCAACTGTAAAAGCCGGGGCCTGGTTTCCTATAACCGCTAAAAAAAATCTACGTGCACAAGAAATCGCAATTGAAAATCACTTACCCATAATCTATTTGGTGGATAGTGCTGGAGTATTTCTTCCGCTTCAAGATGAAATTTTTCCTGATAAAGAACACTTCGGAAGAATATTTAGAAACAATGCAGTTATGTCTTCAATGGGAATTCCTCAAATTGCTGCGATAATGGGCCCATGCGTAGCAGGCGGTGCTTACCTCCCTATTATGAGTGACGAAGCTTTAATTGTTGAAGGTGAAGGCTCGGTTTTTCTTGCAGGTTCTCATCTCGTGAAAGCTGCAATTGGAGAAGTGATTGATAACGAATCTCTCGGCGGCGCAAAAGTTCAGTCTAATATTTCGGGTGTCACTGATTACATAATGAAAAATGATGATGAATGTTTGGGAAAAATTAGGAGCTTAACAAATAAATTTGGGGGTAATTCAAAAGCCGGATTTAATCGTGTTGAAAGTAAACCCCCGGTTTTTTCACCAAAAGAAATTTATGGATTACTGCCTGAAGATCAGATAAAGCCTTATGACTCTTATGAATTAATTGCACGAATAGTTGATGAATCTAAAATTGATGAATACAAAGCTGGGTACGGCAAAACCATAATCACAGCTTATGCACGAATTGATGGCTGGTCAGTAGGCATAGTTGCAAACCAAAGAAGCATTGTAAAATCTGAAAATGGTGAAATGCAAGTTGGAGGAGTGATTTATTCCGATAGTGCCGACAAGGCTGCAAGATTTATAATGAACTGTAATCAGAAAAAAATCCCTTTAGTTTTTCTTCAAGATGTAACAGGCTTTATGGTCGGCAGTAGAGCCGAACATGGAGGAATAATTAAAGACGGCGCAAAGATGGTTAATGCAGTTGCTAATTCTGTGGTGCCTAAAATTACAATAATTGTTGGAAACAGCTTTGGAGCTGGGAATTATGCAATGTGCGGCAAAGCTTACGATCCAAGATTTATTTTTGCTTACCCGAATGCAAAAATTTCTGTTATGGGAGGAAGTCAGGCAAGCAGCGTTTTGCTGGATATAAAACTAAAACAAGCTGAAAAAAATGGGGAAAAGTTTAGTGAAGAAAAAAAGAAAAATCTTTTAAATGAAATAATGAGTTCTTACGAAGAAAAAAGTACTCCTTACTATGCTGCAGCAAGATTGTGGATAGATGAAATAATTGACCCCGCTTTGACAAGAGAATATATTTCAATGGCTATTGAAGTGGCAAATAATAACCCGGAAATGTTGAGATTCAATACCGGAGTTATACAGACTTAGAAATAAATTATTTGCCGGGTAGACAAGTATTTATACTGTTTACAAATTCAAAAATATTTTATTAGAATACTCTTTGCTGCGAAAAGTAAAACTCTATATTAAAGAATATACGTGTTATTTCAATATGTCAATCTTATTCCGGCTATTAGTGTTCTACCAGGCATCGGATAACCATCATTGATTTCATACGGTGTGTTAAACAGGTTCTCACCTCTTACAAACAATTCAACAGGATTTAACAATGAATAATTCACAGTTAAATCGGTTAAAAAATAATTTTGCTTAATGGATTTTTCAATACTTGAATATAGTCCGGATACTTGCTGGAGATCAAGAAGCACCTGAATAAATTTGTATTTGTAATTAATTTGCAGATTCAGATTATGTTCAGGGGCATAAAGCGAAGGCTTATCTGTATTTAGAAAAGAATAATTTATTGAAGCGTCGAAGTTTTCGTTTAATAAATATTTCGTACTGAGTTCAATCCCTTTATGAATGAATGACCCTGAATTATTTTTAACAAACAATGGTGGAGTAACAACAATAATATTATTCCCTTCATCATAATAAGCAGTTAATTCTACGTTTAATCTATAATCGAGGAATTTCTGCTCAACTCCGATTTCATAATTCCAGATATGTTCGGGCTTTAAATTTTCATTTGCTACAGGGAATAAATAGAGGTCTACTATTGTCGGGTTTTGGAATCCTTCCCCTATTGAACCTTTTAATGTAGTTGTTTTTACCGGAGAATATGTGATTCCAAATTGTGGAGTATAAATTCCTTTAAATAATGAATTTTTTGAATATCTAATCCCGGCTTCTAAATTTAAATTTATAAATAATGAATCTCTTACTAAGCCATATACTGCAGCTTCATTATTTGAATGGTATACATCGAAACCTTTTGCAACAAATGGAGGTGTATTGGGATTAGTCCCTTTCCCGCCGTAATTTTTATAATCAATCCCGCCTGTAAAAATCAATCCTTTGTAGATATCAATATTTTGAAAAAAAGTGATTCCCTTCATTTCATCATAAGAATGCCAGCCGTCAAAAAAATCATGCTTCCCGTAACTATAGAAAAATTTAATTGCTCCGTTTACCCGATTTAAATTATTATATAAAGAAAATGCGCCCCTGGTTCTTAAATAATCATAAAAACTGTTCGTAGTGACTGCATAAACCGGGCCCGGATCATAAAATTTAGCCTTAGAAATATTTCCGTCCACGCTAAGTTTAAATTCATTATTGAATGAGTAGTTTATTTTTGCAAAACCTGTGGAATTTTTAAAACGGTCATTCGAATCATTGCGATGTCCGTCAGTCTTCGAATTATTTAGTGAAACATAAAAACCGAATCGTTTATTTTGATACCCGGCATTCAGTACTGCATTCAAAGAATTATATGAACCATAGAAGGAAGATAGGTTCATAGTTAGTTTATTGTTAGGTATCCTTTTGGAAATAATATTTATAGCACCCCCCATAGCATTCGACCCGTAAAGAATGGAGGCCGGACCTCTAATAATTTCTACTCTTTGCACACTTGAAGAAGTGAGTGCATCAATTATCGGGTGCCCGAACATCCCCATAAATTGCGGCTGACCATCTATAAGAACCAAAACCTGTGAATTAGGACTGCCGCCAATTCCGCGAATATTTATGGTTCCTGCAGAACTCGCACCAACACCAAACCCCATTACATAATTATCGTTTAGAAATAAACCAGGAACTTTTTTGCTTAATAAACTGATAACATTTTCGTCGTGGCTCTCCTGAATTTCTTTATTATCTACAATGGTTATACTGGATGATAATTCGCTCTTTGGTATTTGATACCTTGTACCAGTTACAACTACAGGTTCCAACAGATATGATTTTGTTGAATCATCCTTGTTAGTCTGGCCGGAGGAAAAAGAAGATATCAGCAAAACAATAATTAATAAGTGTGCAAATTTAATTTCCGTTGTAAGATGTGTAAAGAGATTTTTCATTACTTCCTAAAGATAAATTGTAATTTGAAGATTTATAAATTCAGATGTATATTTTTTTACATTATAAAATATTAAATAATTTGAGATGTAATCTCTTATTCCAATATTTCTGAAAACACGTCCTTTTTTTAATCTGGCAAAAATACGAACTTCATATTATAATTTCTTCATGAAGAGATAATTTTTCTTCATTTTATTTATTAGAAACTTCTGAAAAATTAATTGACATTAATAAAATATTTAAATAGCATTGGCAAAAAAAAGAGAAAGAAAAATGCGCTGTAACAAAATTCATAATGCAGATTTATTTACATCCTCAGCCAATGAAATATTTCACAAACATATAAAAACTCAAAGCAAACAAGCCTTGGAA
>CAZRMA010000251.1:0-5989 GCA_964600655.1 uncultured Ignavibacteriaceae bacterium | reverse complement strand
ATATACTTATTTAGAACCAATGGATTCCATCGGTGGACAAATAGCAGGTTATATATATAATAATTCTAATTCTTCTATTAGTGGAACATTAATTTCCGCGGTTGATTCTGCGGGAAACACAGTCTCTTCATCAGTATCAGTTTTTAATGGAAGTTATTTAATTCCTTCTTTAAAAGATGGTAATTATACTATTAAGGCAAGTAAGATTGGTTACCAAACATCCAAATATTTTAATAAAGTAAACATGGATTTAAACAGCAAACCTTTTATAGATGGAGTTGATATATATTTCACTTTAACTGATGCAAAAAAAGATAAAAAGTTAATTCCGGAATTTTATAAGTTATCACAAAACTACCCGAATCCTTTTAATCCTTCCACAACAATTCAATATGAGATACCAAAAGAATCTTTTGTATCTATAAAGGTTTATAATATAATAGGACGCGAAATAGCTACCTTGGTTAACGAGCAAAAAACGGCAGGATATTATCAAGTACAATTTGATGCTGCTAATATACCAACCGGAATTTATTTCTGCCGTATAAACGCAGGAAATTATTCAGCGGTAAATAAAATGCTTTTACTGAAATAAGCACTAAAGAATTTCAATCTCTTCAAGATTGATAAAATTATTAAACCCGGTTTCATTATGGAATCGGGTTTATTATTTTAAACTTTGTGTTTTTGAATTAAAAGGAAATTTATTTGAATAAAAAAGAATGCCCATCGTGTGCAATGGAGATTAATGCAGATGAAAAAGTATGTCACTTTTGTAATTATGAATTCCCGGAAGAAAATAAATTTTTCAAGTACATCGTTATAATTTTAATTATTCTTTTTTTGTTATTCATTGTGAACTTCATGATTTAATTTTACTTTCTTCAATTCTTTTCCTATAAATTCGAATAAAAATTTTAAAAGATTAATTATTATTTTATATTTGCTCACGGCACTTCATGTTATTTGTCTTTAATTTGTTTCTTAATGAATAATAACAAAAAATATACCCATCAAATAAATTTAAACCTTAATGTTCGTGGACTCCCTCAATCTGCAACTTTGTCGATTAACGAAAGAAGCAATCAATTAATATCAGAAGGCAGAAAAATTTATAAGCTGGGATTGGGTCAATCGCCATTTCCGGTTCCAGAGTCTGTTGTTGAGGCATTGAAAAATAATGCATATCAAAAAGATTATTTGCCTGTTAAAGGATTGTACAAGCTTCGTGAGGCGGTAGCAGATTATCATTCCCGTTCACAAGACATAAACCATTCAGCCGAAGATGTTTTAATTGGTCCGGGTTCAAAAGAATTAATGTTTCTTCTGCAGCTTGTTTATTATGGTGATTTAGTTATTCCAACTCCAAGCTGGGTATCTTATGCTCCGCAAGCACACATAATCGGCAGGCATGTAAGATGGTTGCCCACACAGAAAGAAGAGAAGTGGCTTTTATCGGCGGGCGATTTAATAGAACAATGCAAACATGACCCTGATAAGCCAAGGATTGTAATTCTAAATTATCCCTCGAACCCTGTTGGAATTACTTATTCAATTAGTGAGCTAAAAGAAATTGCACTTGTTGCGAGAAAGTATAAAATAATTTTATTATCCGACGAGATTTATGGAGAATTAAATTTTGAAGGCAATCATACATCGATAGCAAAATTTTACCCTGAAGGAACAATTATAAGCGGGGGTTTAAGTAAATGGTGCGGTGCCGGTGGTTGGAGACTGGGAACTTTCACGTTTCCACCCACATTGCGCTGGCTGCTTGATTCGATGTCGGTAGTTGCGAGCGAAACTTTTACAGCTACAAGTGCACCAATCCAGTACGCTGCAGTTGTTGCCTTTAAGGGAGGGAAAAAAATTGATAAATATCTTTGGCGGGCTAGATGGATTTTGAATAAATTGGGAACCTCCATTTCGGCTAAATTAAAAGACGCAGGAGTTTATACAGTGAATCCTTCCGGTGGATTTTATCTTTTTATCTCATTTGATTCGTTTAAAGATAAACTAAACTTAAAAGGTGTGGACACAAGTGAAATTCTATGTGAAAGATTGTTAGAGGAAAAGGGTGTTGCTATTCTTCCCGGGACGGTTTTTGGAAGGCCTCATGAGGAATTAACCGCGAGAATAGCATATGTTAATTTTAATGGAAGCAAAGCTTTGAATGAAGCAATGCAATTAAATTCTAAAAATGATATTGACGATAAATTTATAAATAAATATTGCAGTGATACTCTTAAAGCAATAGATTTGATGTGTGAATGGATACTAAAATTTTAAATTAATTTATAAAGGCTATGATTAATTATTTTGTGGTTTCTTTTGGTGCAGCAGCAGGCGGAGCATTAAGATATTGGCTGTCAAACTATACCTATAAGTTTTTCCCTCCAACTTTTCCTTATGGAACGTTGGTTGTTAATATTGCAGGCAGTTTCCTTCTCGGCATTTTCATGTTTTATTTTGATCAAAAAGAATTATTAAGTTCGAATGCAAGAATATTTTTAACAGTCGGATTTTGCGGAGGCTTTACTACATTCTCTACTTTTTCTTTCGAGACTTTAAACCTATTTAGAGATTCGCAAATCGGCCTGGGTTTATTAAATATAGCATTAAATATATTTCTTTGTTTAATTGGAGTTTACCTGGCATACTTAATTTCAAAAATTTGAAAGTAAAAAAATGCATTTAAATGGTGAAGCAAAATTGTTGAGAATTTTTATTGGCGAGAGCGACAGACACAGCTCGATTCCAGTTTATGAAAAAATCGTGATCGAAGCCAGGAAAGAAGGGTTAGCCGGAGCAACTGTATTTAAAGGTGTTATGGGATTTGGCGGCAATAGTAGAATTCATTCCTCAAAGATATTAAGATTGTCGGAAGATTTACCACTGATCATTGAAATAGTGGATGAATATTCAAAAATAGAAAAATTTATTCCTCTGTTAGATACTATTTTCGAGGAAGCCAATTGCGGCGGTTTGATCACAATTGAGAAAGCTGATATTATTAAATACACAGCGAATAAAAAGTAATAATAATTCTATAAAAATTAAATTAAATATTGCTCTATAATCACAACATTTTAATTTATAATTCCGCGGCAGAGTCTATTCTAAAACCTCTTAATTATTTCAATAATTAACAATAATTTAATTTTAGATTAACATTGCGTTAACATTTCACTTTTATCTTCGACAATAAACTATATGAAATTAAGTGTAAAGGTGAAATAATGAGAGAGCTAAACAGAACCAAATTAAAATCGCCCCAAATAATATTTACAATAGCTAGTGATAAAAATTATGAAGCTAAAGTAAATTATAAGTCAGGTATTATTATGAATGATATTCTATCAGATGAATCGCGCGATAATGAATGGGCGCAGGAATATTATTTAATTTATAACTCGCACGAAATGTTGTATAGAAATGATGCCTAATATCATTTAAGCTGATTTTGCCAGTATTCTATTCTTTCTTTCACATAATTTGGGTTAGGGGAGCCGTAAGTTTTTTTTCTCTCTAATGAAGTTTTAATATTAAAACATTCTATCACAGTCTCATCAAAAACCGGATCGATTTCTTTTAACAAATCTATATTTATACTCTTAAAATTTAAGCCCTTGTCTTCCAAATTTTTAACTAGCAATCCAACAATTTCATGAGCTTTTCTAAATGGAACTCCTTTTAATACCAGCCAATCTGCAACGTCAGTTGAAAGTATAAAATCACCGTCAAGTTCTTTAATAAATCTTTCTTTATTGATTTTTATTCCATCCATCATTCCAGATATGATATGTAACGAATCAGAATAAATAAAATACGATTCAAATAATGGTTCTTTGTCTTCCTGTAAATCCCGGTTATAACTTAGAGGCAGAGATTTCATAGTTGAAATTAATGAGATATAATTCCCAAATGCTTTCCCGGTTTTCCCTCTAATCAATTCTGCCATATCCGGATTTTTTTTCTGGGGCATAAGAGATGAGCCTGTTGAATAATCATCACTTAATTTCACCAAATTCCATTCACTTGTTGACCAAATAATTATTTCTTCACAAAGTCTGCTTAAGTGCATCATTCCAATTGAAACTGTATTGAGAAAATCAATTATAAAATCTCTGTTCGAAACTGAATCCAATGCATTTGCAGTTGGAGATTCAAATCCTAATTTCTTTGCTGTTAACTCTCTATCTAGTGGAAGAGTGGAACCTGCTAAAGCGCCAGAGCCAAGAGGGGATTGCGATAAACTTTTATAAATAAATTGTAATCGTTCTTTGTCTCTTTCCAACATTTCAACATAAGCAAGAAAATGAAATGCAAAAGAGATTGGCTGTGCTCGCTGTAAATGTGTGTAGCCTGGAATTATTGTTTCAATATTTTCTTGGGAGAGATTAAGAAGTGCTTTTTGAAACTTTACAATTTCAACTATAAGAGACTCGCATGACTTTTTAAGCCATAATTTTAAATCAGTCGCTACTTGGTCATTTCGACTTCTGCCGGTATGAAGTTTACCGGCAGTTTCGCCAATTATTTCAAATAACCTTGCTTCAATTGCGGAATGGATATCTTCAAATTCATTTTCATCCGGTTTCCACTTATCATTTATCCATTCATCTTTAATGCTTATTAAGCCGTCAACTATTATTTTCAACTCTGTGTTCGATATAAGATTTACATGTTCAAGCATTTCAGCATGAGCAATGCTCCCAGTTATATCTTCTTCAATTAATAAAATATCAAACTTTAGGGACGAAGAAAATTTAAGAGCTTTGTTATTCAGTTTTTTGTTAAATCTTCCGCCCCACAACATTAAACAGCTACCTCTTTGTTAATATTTTCATTTACCTGTGACATGGTCTTATATGGCAATCCATAAATTTTTATAAACCCTGTTGAAGCTTGATGATCAAATGTATCTTCTTTTGTATAAGTAGCAAGTTCTTTACTGTACAAGCTATGAATAGATGTTCTCGATAAAGTCTTAATTGTACCTTTGTATAATTCAAGTTTAACTTCTCCGGTTATATTTTCCTGAGTGGAATCAACAAACGCAGTGAGCGAATTAAACAATGGAGAATACCAAAGACCATCATATATTAAATTAGCAACTTTATTGGAAACATTCTGTTTAAATCTGAAAGTTTCTTTATCCAGAATTAATCTTTCAAGTTCTAAATGTGCAGTATGTAAAATAACGGCTGCTGGAGCTTCGTAAATTTCTCTTGATTTAATTCCCACAACTCTATTTTCGATTAAATCTAATCTTCCTACACCGTGAACTGCGCCAAGATCTCGAAGCTGAGAAACTAATTCAACACCATTTAATTCTACACCGTTTAGAGTGACCGGGATACCTTTTTCAAAACCAATTGAAATTGTATCTGCGTTATCAGGTGCAAATTTAGGATTAGTTGTAATTTGATATGCATCCTCAGGCGGCGCTGCTTCGGGATCTTCCAGGACACCACATTCAATTGAAATTCCCCAAAGGTTTTCGTCAATCGAGTAAGGAGAATCCTTTGTAGCATTTATAGGAATTCCATTTTCTATTGCATATTCCATTTCATCCTCCCGGCATTTAAATTCCCATTCCCTTAAAGGTGCAATAACATTCAAATTTGGAGCTAAGGTATTTACACCAACTTCAAATCTTACTTGGTCATTTCCTTTGCCCGTACATCCATGAGAAACAGAATCAGCATTTTCCTCGATTGCAACATCAACCAGCATTTTAGCGAGCAACGGACGTCCTATTGCGGTAGCCATAGGGTAACTTCCTTCGTACAATGCCCCGGCTTTTAATGCTTTCCAAACGTAGTTAGTTATAAATTCTTCACGTAAATCTAAAACAACAGATTTTACCGCCCCTGTTTTAGCAGCTTTTTCCTTTACACCTTGAATCTCTTTCTTTTGACCTAAAAATCCTGTTGCTGTAATGATATCAGCATCATATTTTTTGCTTAACCATTTGACCATAACC
>CAZRMA010000250.1:0-6012 GCA_964600655.1 uncultured Ignavibacteriaceae bacterium | reverse complement strand
TTAAACAAAATTATATCTTTATCTCAACTCCCATAACATCGGCAATTATTAAAAAATCATGTTTGGGAATTTCAAACATTCCCCTTCTGAATGGGAAGCCCCATTTCTGTTTGTCTTTGATGAAACTTAAATCATTAATAAGATTTTTGATCGAAACTTCCTCACATTTTAAAAACTTAATATCCCTCCGCCAGGGATGAAAGTCCGGGGACATTTTAGCTTCATATGGTTTTTCATCCATGCACATACCAATTGCTGTAAGCTTTAGAAGCGGCTTTCCATCTTGAAAATTTGTTTTTGGGGAATAGAATACAATATAGTCTCCTTTGCCCATCCTTTCTAAGTTATATGGACTGCCATGATTTGCCTGTGTGAATCCTCCTTTAACACCAAGCATTACATGGTCTTTTGAAACTGTGTTCATCCAGAATTTCAATTCGTATTTCTTTTGGTTTTTAGTATATCAAAAAGATATTTAATTTTCTTCGAGCAACGTAATAATTTTTTTCACATCTTGCTCTTCAAACATTGAAATAATTTTCATTATAAATCTTGTTAAAATTCCAGGTGCTCTTTTTATTATGCTGCTTAAATCCGAGACAAAGTCATCAACAGCTTCAATTTTTTTTGTCTTTTCATCTTCATGTAAATTGTCTAGTGAATTTGCAAAATCCCAGGCTTGTTCTCTTGCTTTAACGATGCTGAAATTAATAATCTTCTCATCTTCATTCTGTCCGATCCAATCAAGTAATATCATTAACCTGGAAACTCTTGAGACCCTTAATTGCATTTCGTTTATCAAATCTTTTAAAATTTGATTAACCAGCATAAAATCATTTTTCAAATCCTTTATCTTATCACCTGGGGCTATGCTTGATGCAGCAATTCCAAGATCTAAATTGATATGCGCATTCATTCCAAGAATTATATGTTGAATAATGGTCAGCTTTTGATTTTTTGCTTGAAATGCCGCCAGCCATGATTTTGATATGGATTTGTTCAAACAAAAATCTTTATACGCATTGATATACATATTGGCAAAAGCTACATCCAGAATTTGCATACGGTCGTTATCTTCAAATCTTTGATCTGTAATTGCTTGCTTTATTTGTGCGGTTGTTCTTCTATAAATATATGCGAATATTCCTAACCTATTATTTTCTTTAACAGAATCCTCAATAATTGAATCGAGATTTTGCAAGACATCATCTATGGTTTTTACCTGGTTATTCAAATTTAATTTTATTCCTGAACTAAATTATTCTTAATCTTTTTTATTTTCTTTCTGATTAAAATTCCATTAACTGTTGATGCCGGCCCAATTAAAAAATAAATCCAGCCTGACAAACCAGTATAATCTACGCCGCCAATAATGACTATTAGTAAAGATAAAGCTGCTGTAGAAACATTTATCCCCCAGAATTTAATACTTCCGAGTGTAAGTAATTTTTCAATTTCATTAAGCTCAATCTCATCTCTTTTCTTATACGCATGTGAATGAAATAAAATGAAGACTAATGCAATCAATAAATATCCAAAACCATAAATAATCATTAGCTGGCCGCCCTGGGAATTATCCATGGTAATTTCAACAGGAATATTAAACCCAAAAACCGGATTTAAAATCCCGTAATTAATTAATATTGTTGCCAAAAACTTTAATGGATAAATGTAAAATAGTACAACAAACAAAAGCACTGAATTCAAAATGACAATATAACTGTCTTGAATTCCGTATCTTCTGAAGAAAATATAATGAGCATACCAGATTGCAATGATAGCTGTTAATGTAATTCCAAAAGCGGGGAAGCTTTTCATTGTATTTAAAAGTTCATTAAATGAATTAGGAACCTGTAATGAAACTATTAGTAGCGTAATAGCGAAGGCAAAAACACCATCGGTTAAGCTTTCAAGACGCGAACCTTCTGCTCCGCGCCATTTAAAGTCAGATGACTTTCCAATTTCTTTTTTAGAAAGTGTTTCTCTTATCATTAAATTTTATTTTGTATTTATGGGATGAATTCGATTACGAGAATATACAATTAAATTTTTATTTAATGGAAATGATAAATTAATTTTTAGCGAAAATTTCTATCGGGAACTTTATGTATCCTTCCGCATTTGGGGCAGCGGATGCCATTCTTTTTTATGCCCTGCGGAATTTTAATTCTTAATCCGCATTCACATTGAATAAAGGAATAATCATTCACAGCCATCATTATATCTCCAAGTTCTCTTCTTTGCGTTTTTACACTTTCCACCGGTTCTTTAAATGCGGATGCGCTGCGGATATCAATTTTAACATTGTCTGCTAATCCTGAAGCAGGAATTAAATTATCATTTTTATTGTTAATACTTGTGTATGCTTTTTGATAATCGATATAGTTTGAACCTGACATTGATCTTAGAATTCTTATTCTTTCTCTTATTGGCGGGTGCGTACTTGTTAGATTTTGAACGACACTTCCTTTTTCTTTTAAAGGATTCACAATGAACATTGGTGCTGTAACTTTGTTAGCGGATTTTAAATCTGCACTTGACGCGGATATTTTTTCGAGTGCGGAAGCTAGTCCTTCAGGATATCTGGTGAGTCTTGCTGCAGAAGCATCGGCTAGATATTCACGCTTTCTTGAAATGGCAAAGTATAAAAGTCTTGCTAAGATCGGAGCAAGAATAGCAAACACTATAGCAACAATCATTAATATCATTTGTATTTGCCCGCCGCCTGAAGACTTGGAGCTATATCTTCTTGATGAACCGCCTGTGAACCACAAGCCTCTTAGAAAAACTTCGGAAATAATCACAATTGCTCCAATCATAACCCCAGCAAAAGTTATGAACCTTACGTCGCGATTTATAATGTGCGATGTTTCATGAGCAATCACACCTTGAAGTTCATCCCTGTTCAACTGTGCCAGTAACCCCGCCGTAACAGCAATTGCGCAATTATCAGGGTCTCTGCCTGTAGCAAATGCATTGGGTGCAGGTGAATTAATTATATAAACTTTTGGCATCGAAGTTAATCCCGCGGCAATTTTCATTTCTTCCACAACATTAAAAAGCTGTTGATGAACGTCCGGAGTTACTTCTTTTGCATTGCTTACCGCAAGCATAATTGAACTGCCTGAAAAATAGCTTAGAATTGATAAGAACGACCAAATCATAACGGCAATAAAAATTCCCCACAAACCGCCGTTATCATAAAAAAAAGTTTTCCCAACTAAAAAACCCAGTGTTACTAAACATAACCCCATTATTACAAAAAGTAAGGTTGATTTTCTTCGGTTTGATTCTATTAATTCCCACATAAATGTTTTGCTGCTAAAGTAGATTGTTAATTGTAAAAATAATCCAGCGCATATTTATTAGCTATTCCATATGAAAAATAATAAATAAATTTAATTGTGTTGCAATAAAATTAAAAAAGTTTGATATTTCCCTATCTAATGCGAAACAATATTTATAAATATTCCAGGTATTATTCATACCTGTTTTTATCAGCATATTTATTACTGATTGCAATTACTGTTTTCCATTATCATAATGTGGATTTAGTAGAAGGTAATTATCAATTAGAGTGCACGGGGAATTCATCTTCCGGACCGTTCGATAGATTAATTGATTTAAACCACGAATGCTTAATTACACAATTCAGCAGTACCGTAATTAATATCAATTACGCTCCTAAACTATTTTCCAGCAAGTATGACAATGAAGTTTATTTTATATTAGACAGGCACAATAGATTACCATATCATTTTTTATATAAGCACAGTCTTTTAAGAGCTCCGCCAGTTAGCATTCCTTCGTAACACAGAAATACAGAACCATTTATTTAATTATTATACCACGAGAAAACTCTTCCCGTATTATAATCATTAAAATGTAATCAAAGCAGGAATTAAAATTCATTCCATACAACTTCTGTATTTCTGAGGAAACAAAATCTTTAACTAATCACAGGAGTTTTTAGAAATGAATTTTTTAAGTAAGTCCATTAATCCGGCTAAGCCCACAATATTTTTATATTTAATCTTCTTTATAGTTTTTCAATTTACATCACCTGAATTACATCCAAGCTCCAAAATAAAAGATGAAATAAAACATATAAATTTTTATGTAACGGTTACTGATTCATCAACCGACAGTCCATTGGAATTGGTAAATTTAATTCTTCAAAGGGATGATAAGACAATTAATATCAATATTACAAATCACTATGGACAATCTATTTTTCATGATTTACTTCCTGGCAGATACAAGTTAAGTGTACATTATATTGGATATAAAGATTATTCGGCTATAATGAATGTCGATGAAAGCAATAATAAAATTTCAATTAATCTCTCACCCGGAACAATTGGTTTAAACGAAGTTACTGTAACAGGAAATAAAGTTATGCATGTTTCTAACTTTGTTGATATTAAGACGGGCTATCAAACTTTTGAAGGTGAAACTTTCCACGCCACGCCATCATCTAGAATGACAACATTAATTCAGGAAAATTTAACAGGTGCAGTTAGAGCGCCTACTGGAGAACTTCATATCAGAGGACAGCATGGAGAATTTTCATATTACATTGACGGCATACCAATTCCTTTAGGAGTTTTTGGCGGACTTAATGAAGTAGTTGATCCGAGGGTAATTAAATTAATAACTTTTTATACCGGCGGTTTTCCGGCTGAATACGGCGGACAAATAGCAGCGCTAATTAACGTCCAGAACCAGGTGCCGCCTGGGCCTTTTCATTTAAGTCTTTCAAGTTATGCAGGAAGCTATCTCACATCCGGTGAAAATTTAGGCCCTCAAGTTGGAATATTTAAAGCTCTAAATTCTAACGGGCAAAGTTTTTCATTAAGCAGCCATTCTGGAAAACTTGGATTATTTGTTAGTGGTTCAAGAGACGAAACCGATAGAAGAATTGATCAGCCTGTTGATTCATTATTTCATAATCATGGGTTTGATTATTTCCTTTACGGTAAGTTAGATTATATTTTAAATGACAATGATTATATAACATCAAATTTAAATTACAGCGAGACGCAAACGCAAATTCCTTTTAATCCGGTTGAAGGAATAAATTACGACACTCACAATAGTTATAATGCATTCCAGACGGTTTCATTTTTTCACACCATCTCAAATGAAGTGAACAAAGAAAAAAATTTATTTGCAGGATTTTTTGTAAGAGAAGGCGGCTTGAAGTTTACAACAAATCCAAATGATGAATCAAAACAATTTATTGGCAACGATACCACTTCCGGATATACAATAGATCAAGATAGAAAATTTGTAACCTATGGTACAAGAATTAAATACAGCAGTCATTTATCTCATGAATTCGGATTAGCGGCCGGGTTAAATTTGAGCATTGTGAACGGAACAGAAACATTTAATTTTAAAGATGCTAATGGATTCGGTCCGATGAACAATACGAATTTTACCGGTTCAGATTTTAGTCTATTCGCAGAAAGTGATATTCGTCCTTTTGAATGGACAAACATTGAAGCCGGATTAAGATATGATCAGCATATTTCTCCTTCGATACCAACTCAAAAACAAATTAGTCCGCGGGCCAAATTAAGTTTTTTTCTTGATGAACAAAACACTATCTATTTTAGTTATGATAGACTTTTTATTCCAACTAATATTGAAGGTTTAGGTTCAATTGCCACGGCAGTTGGTGATTCATCAACAGCAACTTTGCCTGAAAAAGATGACTTATTTGAAGGCGGAATTATTCACAATTTTATTTTTGGACTATCAGCAAAATTAAGTTATTTTCATAAAGATGCGAGCCCTGGTTTAGATGATGAAACTCTTGGTTCAAGTACAATAAGAGTTAATGTAAATATTAATAAAGTTAAAATCAGCGGAATAGAATTGAGTCTAAATTACAGCAATCTTTCCAGCCCATTTTCTGCTTATTTAAATGGAGCCTTGATTCATGCTTATGGCACCGGGCCGGTTTCCGGAGGTTTCATTCCCGCAGATAATTCAGCCGCACCTTTC
>CAZRMA010000249.1:0-6020 GCA_964600655.1 uncultured Ignavibacteriaceae bacterium | reverse complement strand
GCCAAGAAAGAAATCTTGAGGGATTTGAATGACTACTTTTTCAGGATTTGTTTTATCATTCGGGAAAGGCGTATCAAACTCTTTCAATCTTTCAAGTGCTTCATTTGAAGGTGCAACCGAACGATTAACAATCTCTTCTCGATATTTAATTGCTCTTTCTGCTGTGTTTAATAATAGTTTTCTCATAAATATTTATCCTTATATAAAAAATATTGTAAATCGGCATTTAAGTAATTGTTTTCTTTTACTGTGGAAAAGATCAAATCCATAAAATTGCAAAGGCATAATAAATAATTATTTATATAAAAATTGTAATTGTTTTTCTAACAATAAAAAGATTCCAAATCGGGGTTGGAAATTTTATAGGATAACTATCAAATGACAAGTTATCACAAATATCTAATATAAATGGTTCGCACAAAAAGTTTTTTATCAGCTAAACTTTTAGTTTCCAGGGTAATTGTAATCTCTTGGTAAAATATCTGCGATTCTTTGTTTACCCCAATAGCCATATGTTTCAACTGAATAAAAGTATGTTATCAAATTTCCATATTTATCGATTGTTACAGATGGAAATACAAAATTCAAAGTGCTGGAGTTTTTCATAAATGATTGGACTTCAAGTGGGCCCCTGTAATTGAATGTAAAAAGAGTTGAATCACGATCGCATGTTATGCTTAAATCATCAGCAGAAATTGCTCCCATTCCAGGCAAATCATGAAGTGTATAATAATTCTCAGCCAATTGTTTATGAACCAATGCGTAGTAAAAATGTCTAGGAGAATCTAAATAAGTTCTTTGCCTATTTTCATTCCACATTAATCTTTCCTCTTCAGAAACAGGCGGCAATTCTTCAAACCTTGGAAAAAATTTATATATAATTTTTTTATCCGGAATATAAACGATTGAATCTAAGACGATATATAACATATATCCCAGGGCTTTGTTTTCAACTCTTAACACACTATCGGAAAAAGCCTTTATAGCGCCGCTTTCTTTTTCTTCTACAAAATTCAATACCTCCGGATTTAGAATGGTGGTTTCCTTTGAATTTTCAGTCTCGCCAATAAAAATTTTTGTAAAAAGTTTTAAGTTATCTTTCCAGTCTTCAGGAATATTCCCGGTTACATTAACTTGATTGAGATTTATTGTTTTATGCTTTAGAGAAATATTAAATTCAATTTTGTAAGGTTTATAAGAAGAAAAATCTCTTGTTTCTGTTTCATAGCCGAGATAACTGAAGATAATATTGTAAGAACCATAGGGAACATTATTAATAATGAACTTCCCATCTCCGCCGCTTGTTACGCCAATAGTTGTGTTGGCTAAAAAAATATTAACATTACCTAAAGGTGTGTTGGTTTCTTTATCAACTACTTTCCCGGTAATAGTTATTCCATTATTCTGCTGAGCGTTTATTATTAAGGAATAAAAGAGAAAGACAAATATTATTTTTGCTGGAATTTTCAATTTAAGATTACTTATTCAAATAAGTTTACCTAATTAACAAAGCAAAATTGCTTACAAGTTTTCTGAAAATAGTTTAAAATCGGGAAAGTAGATTACATTGTTAAACCCAATTTTCACTAAAACAATCCACCTCTGAATCTCCTCCAAGGAGGAGACTTTTGTTTGAGTTTTTACTTTTCATTTGTAATGTTTACCCAACCTATCAAACGAATTGTCCCCTCCTCCGAGGGGCAGGTGTGGGTTAATTTCTATAAACAAATTTACAACGTACCATTCATTCTCAACAAAGAACAAATGTATGTACTCAAAATTATTTTTTAAATTTTTTCAGCAAATCTTTCACTGCGTCTTTGTGAACCATAAAATCCATCATCTTTAATTTTACATAATCTTCATTATAAAAATAATATCCATAATTATTTCCATCTCGTGATCCTGATCCCGAGTCTTTAATCAAATACCAATCTTTCCCGTCTTTTGTCATGTATCCGACCAAATGAATGCCATGATCATCAGTTGTTGTTTGGTTACTGAACCGGAATTGCCTGGCATTCTCATCAATATATTCAGAAGGAATATCAAATGTAGGAACTATCGCAATGTCGTTTTGCGAAAGATAGCCAGCTTCGGAAACATCCCCGCCAATGCACATTGTGTAGCCATTTCTAATTGCACTTTTTAAAGCTGCCAGCCATTCATTTAGGGGAACATTATAATAATCTTTATTGTGCCACCAATTATCGGGGACTTCATATTCAACCTGCTGAAAATATGGCTGCTGCATGTATGAGAGCAAGTCAACATAATCATCTGTATTTATTTGCAGATAATTTTTAAGATATTCTTTAGGTGTATAATTCTTTCCATCAACTTTAAATTCTGTTGGCGGTTCGCCCATATAATGGTTCATAATAGATTTTATTGTGTTTACTGCCTCTTCTTCATTCCACGCATTTGTTGTTTTTAAATTCTTTAAATAAGAATCCATTTCATTAAACATTTTTTTATGATCATAAAATTCTTGTCCGGGTTTCATTCCGTTATAAACATCTTCAGGAACGCATCCATATTTTTTCCAGATTCGTGTAACGGCATTTGATTCCGAGCCTTCGCCAAATTCCGAATCTCCTCTTTTTTCAATAAACCTTTTTGCTTTCTCCGTATATTCCCAATAAGCCGTAAACATTTCCGAAAGCTTTACCTGTTTATTGTGCTGGCGGTAAACTTCCGTTTCTAAAAAAGAAGTAGTTGAGAAAGACCAGCAAGTTCCTGTTCTACCTTGTGAGATCGGTTCATTATGCCAGTAACTTTCAAATTCATGAATCGATTTGGGGAGATCCATTCCGGATACATCCACCTTAAAATATTTCTTTGGTGCTTTTGGAATGCTATCGTATGCTTTTATTCCTTCCAAAATTTCATTATAAAATCCTTTTTGCTTTTCGATAAAGAGTCCTTTATCATGAGCTTTTTCTTGTGCAAAGCTTATAACTGAATAGGATAAAATGAAGAATAAAAAAAGAATGGCTTTAGATTTCATATCGAACCCCTATATAATTGAATAAATCTATGGTGCTAAAATAATAAAATATTTGTAAGTAAATTATTATTTATTAAATAATCCGATAAATAGGATTAGTATTTACTTATAATCTTTATTTACATTAAATTATTTTAGTTTTCATTTTATTTTCATCTTTAATTATAATTTTAATAATTGAAAATTTATCTCTGTGAGTAAATGAGACTATTATTAATAGAAGACGACAAAAAAATTGCAGCAGGAATCCAAAAAGGATTAATTGCTGAAAGTTATGCGGTAGATGCGGCAAGAGACGGAATAGCCGGTGAAGCACTTGCAAAAATTAACGACTATGATTTAATAATTCTTGATATAATGCTGCCGAAGCAGGATGGTTTTAAAACTTGTGCTAACCTCAGAGAAAGTAAAATTAAAATTCCTATCCTTATGCTCACGGCGTTGGATGATGTTTCTGATAAAATAAAAGGCCTGGATACAGGGGCAGATGATTACCTTGCAAAACCATTTCATTTCGGTGAGCTTTTAGCTCGAATAAGAGCTTTAACAAGAAGAGACTCGGAAATTAAAAGTACACAGATATCTCTTTACGGAATTGAATTAGATCTGAATACCCATTTAGCTTACCGGGAAGGAAAAGAGATAAAGCTTTCTGCAAAGGAATTCGGACTGCTGGAATTGTTCATGATGAATCCCGATAAGATTTTAACAAGAGAAAAAATTTCAGAGCATTTATGGGATATGAATTTTGATCCCCGCAGCAATGTGATAGAATCTTTCGTAAAATTTCTTCGTCAAAAGGTTGATAAAGATTTCGATAGACCGCTTATACAGACCGTAAGGGGTTCGGGTTATATTTTTACTGATAGAGAAGTATAAATGTTTACTATTAAGTTTAAAATTGTTTTAGCATACACAATTGTATTTGGATTAATGCTCACAATTTTTGCCGTTATTATTTACAATAGCACTAAAGAAACTGCATTCCTGAAATTAGATGCTAATTTGAAAAGTTATTCTATCTCTTTACAAACAGAGATAGAAGAACAGCTTGATGAGAATGCTACTTTCAATTTAAAAAAATTACATTCAATCCGTTCCAAAGGATTAATTGGAGAAAGGTTTCAACTATTTAATAAACGTGGGAAATATTTTATTAAGGATTCTATTCTTTCCAAAATACCTCAAGTAGATATGGGCAAGATATTAAATGATTCAGTTGAATATGAAAGACAAAAAATTGGCCATCACAAGTATCATGTTTTATGGAGTAAATTTGAAACAGAAAATGATTCTGCTTATGTGCTTGAAACAGCAGCCTCGGTTAAAGATGTGTTCGAAGAACTTGATAGATTATTTTACCTGTTTTTAATTATTATTCCTGCAGGATTAATTCTTACAGGATTTGCCGCTTACTTCATTTCCAGAGCAGCATTCAAACCAATTACAAAAATGACCGATATTGCAAAAAATATTTCCGGGAAGAATCTTGATAAACGGCTTGAGCTGCCCAAAGCAAAAGATGAGGTTAGATCATTAGGTGAAACATTAAACGAAATGATAGAGCGAATAGACAATGCTTTCAAAAGTCAAAAAAGATTTGTTGCCAACGCTTCTCATGAAATCCGAACCCCTTTAACTGTTATTCAAACTGAGCTTGAAATTTTAGAAAAGAAGTTAAAGGAAAATGAAGGAAAGGAGAGCATTAAAATTGTTCTTTCTGAGATAGATGATTTAACTAGACTTACAAATTCACTTTTATTAATTACAAAGCTTGATTCTTCTGAAACAAAATTAAATTTAAGCCGAATAAGAATTGATGAACTGCTAGCAGAATGTGCTCAGGCCATGAACCAGGCGGCAGTTAAAAAGGATATTCAAATTAATTTATCAATTGATGATGCCGTAGAAATAAATGCTGATAGAGAAAAACTTAAAAGTGTTTTTATAAATCTTATTGATAATGCAATTAAATATTCTTCTAACAATTCACGTATAACAATTTTACTTGAAAAAATTTCCGAAAACAAAATTAAAATTAATGTAGAAGATACCGGTCCGGGAATTCCTGCTTCAGAAATTCCATACATATTTAATAGATTTTACAGGTCGAATGAAATCCGTTCAGAAATTGGAGGTAACGGGCTGGGATTAGCGATTGCTAAAGAAATTGTTGAGCTTCATGGAGGTCAAATCAGCGTTGAAAGTAAACCACGCGAAAAAACCATTTTTAAAGTTAATCTGCTTTTAAATATTTCATAAATTCTCCATTAATTTGTCGCTGGTTAATCCATATCATAATAATGCTTTTTAATTTTCATCTTATTTTCATTTTTGAAATCTAAATTTAATTGCATAAAAACGAGAAAAATAATTATTTAATACTTTTGCAGAGATATAGTTATGATAAAAAAAATTTTAATGTCTTTTTCCTTCCTCATTTTAATTTTTAATTTTACCTTTAGCCAGCAAAGTAAAACAACTAACAACACTGGATTAATAACAGGGGAAGTACTTGATCAGTCAACAAAAAAACCTATTGAGTATGCAAATGTAATTCTCTTCAGTCAAAATGATAGCTCTCAAATAAATGGAACTGTAACAAATAAAGAAGGACGTTTTGTTTTAAATGGAATAAAGCCCGGCAATTATTACTCATCTATTCAGTTCGTAGGATTTACAAAAAAAATTATTCCTCACATTTCAATTTCAAACACAAAACTTAACCAGGACTTTGGAAATATTTTTTTAAAGCCCACAACTATAAACCTACAAAATATTGTTGTTGAGGGTCAGCGTGCACCAATCTCTTATCAGCTTGATAAAAAAGTTATTGATGTAACCCAGATGCAAACTGCGATGTCTGGTTCTGCTGCCGATGTTCTTGAGAATGTTCCTTCTGTGACTGTAGATATCGATGGAAATGTCAGTTTAAGGGGAAGCAGTAATTTCACAGTATTAATTGACGGCCACACTTCGGTAATGGACGCACAGGATGCACTGCAGCAAA
>CAZRMA010000248.1:0-6022 GCA_964600655.1 uncultured Ignavibacteriaceae bacterium | reverse complement strand
GAATCAGCAAACTTAGTGAACATGTTTAACTCGGCATCACTAAAATTAAACTCTTTTCTAAACTTCTCCAGATTATCTCCATACTTGGATTTAATTGGTTTATCCTGTGTATCTAAGTAAGAAAGAATAAATTGATAGAAAACATTTTTCTTTAATAAATCCGTAGTATAATTTGTTATGTTTTCTGAAGGAATAAAATAATCAGGAGTTATACCGCCGCCGCCGTAAACAATTCTACCAGCATGAGTTTTAAATTCTGGTTTAGATGTATCTTTTTCGGCAGTGTGTTCAAGGTTATCCATTTCAGTGGTGTCTTTTCTTTCACCAATTTCGGCGTAATATTCTTCAGTATTCTTCAAGTGCTTATAATCGCGCTGGATAAGTCTACCCGAAGGTGTATAATATCTTGAAATGGTAAGTCTTACAGCAGAATTATCTGGTAACTCAAATTGCCGTTGTACTAATCCTTTCCCGAAAGTTGTTTCGCCGACAATTAAACCTCGATCCCAATCTTGAATAGCGCCGGAAACAATTTCACTTGCAGATGCACTTCCTTTGTTTACAAGTACGATCAGTGGTGTTTTTTCAAATGGTGATGATTCGGATGAAAAATAATCTTCATCAAATTCTGCTCTTCGCCCCTTTGTATAAACAATTTTCTTTTTACCAGAAATAAACAAATCAGCTATTTTCACAGCTTGATTTAAATAACCTCCAGGATTTCCTCTTAAATCTAAAATTAACTCTTTCATTCCTTGACTTTTAAGATCATTTAAAGCACTCACCAATTCATCGTATGTAGTTTCGGCAAATCTTGAAACACTAACATAGCCGATTTTGTTATCTATCATAAAATGAGTATCAACAGAATACAATGGTATTTTGTCTCTAGTTATTTCATAAATAATAGGATCTTTAATTCCATGACGTACAATGGTAACATTAACTTTTGTACCGGCTTTTCCGCGAAGTTTATTTCTAACTTCTTCATTCGTAATTCCGACAGCACTTACGCTATCAATTTTAATTATTCTGTCGCCTGACATAATTCCCAGTGCTTCACTTGGACCGCCAGATATTGGTGAAACCACGGTTAAAGTATCATTAACTATTTGAAACTCTATTCCAATTCCATCGAAATCTCCTCTAAATGATTCTTCCACCGATTCCATCTGTTTAGCAGGGATATAAACCGAATGTGGATCTAATTTGCCAAGCATTCCATTTATGGCGGCTTCAACTAGCTTTTGAGTATCAACATTTTCGACATAATATTTTTCTGTATATGTAAGAACGTCATTAAATTTTATAATGTTATTTCGCAGGTTATCATCAGAAAATACTTTTTGTATTTGGGTTCCAAGTACAATTCCCAGTGTTAGTATTATTACGCCGATTGGAATTTTTAGGCTTTTAAAATTCATTTGTCACTCCGGTTTTCTTAAAGCTTTACTGATAAATTCAAAAATGAAATTGATTCATTATTAGAGAAACTTCTATTGAGAACATTAAGAACATATGAAAATTTGATTTGGTTGACTGGTTCATAAAATAATGAAAAAGAATAATTCCTGGAATACTGTAAATCACCGTCTAAAAAAGTAACTCGTTCAGAATCAAACAATCTATGTCCAAGCATAATATCGCCGCCTACATTTCTAATTGTCCCGTCTTTCATTACAGGGTTTGCTCCATGTTCTGAATAGGAAAATGATGCGGTTAAACTTAGTCTATTGTTAAACCTATAATTTATTTGACTAAAAAACAATCCAGTATTTGGCTGAATATCCGGACCAAGGTTGTATCCGAAATTAGTAAATGCATTTCTAATAAGGCGGTGGCTAAATGTATAAGGTTCTATTCTTAAATATTCAAGATGAATATCTAATGGTAAAATATTATATAAGTTTGTTGAATAAGCCCCGACATTAAACATTGTTTCATTTCCCCACCACCCTTTTCCGATTTGACCAAATTGCATATCGTCGATAAGAAAGGTTCCAAATAGCTTTAATCCTTTGATTGAATTATTGTTGAAATCAATGAAAAGCATTGAATTATCTCTATCCTGGTTCGCATGTTCAACTGATTTATAAAAGTTAAATGGATTAAGGTAAGAAAGATCTAATGAACGGTCTCCATATATTATTAATTCGCCAACACCAAAATCAACATCGCGCGAAAAATTAAAACCGATTCTATGATAACCAACATATTTTTCTTCAATTCTTGCGGAGCCACCGGTTATAGTATCATTGTCATAAGATAATGGTCCTAAAAGCTTCCCATGAAAATAAGAAAAATTAAAAAAGTCATAATTGATTTTAAACGATATATAATCAAACAAAGGGGAGTTGCTTGCTATAATAGATTTTGTTACACCGTAACCTACATTCATTCTGTCTCTACCAATTTTGAATTTTACAGCATCAAAATCAGCAGTTAAGTAGCCGGCGGTTTCATCAAAAAAAGTTTCGCTAGGGTTTTCATTGAATTTATAATTGTATTTAATATCTTTTCTAGAAAGGGCAGCTGTGCGGTTGCCAAACACATTTCCGTTTGTGCCGTGAATTCCGAAACCGAATTTTTTTAAAAATGTACCTCGTATTTCGCCGCCAATTACACCAATTAACGTAGATTTTCCCGAAGAATCACTGATATTTCTGTTAATGAACTCCCCTTCTCCCAAAAGATTAATAAATATATTGGCTTTGCCAGGATTAACATAATAATATAAATATTTTTCTTTTTGGTTTAACAGATCATATTTATCATTTCCAAAAACTGATTCTGAATATTTTGTCGTTTCATAAAGTTCAAATTCAAATTCTACTTTTAAATCTTCAAGCAATTTCGTGTCAGAATTATCAAGCACGTTTTCATTTTGAAGGACCTGTTTTAAATACCCGGCTATCACTTTACGAGTTTTAGGTATTTCAAATGAATTATAATTGTTAATTATCTGCTGCGTCTCCATTCTTTCTAAAAAATCATAAACCGGATTATCAACATTCACGTACTCAGTTTGAGCTACGACTAAAGATGTTAGAATAAAAACTAAGACTAATACTTTTTTCAACTTATCTTACCTGTTCCCATACTTTTGAAATAGATTTATTTTTTACAATAACAGAAACACTGTTTTTAATCCAAGACCAGGTTACATTCATGTATCCTAATTTTCTAAACCTTCTAGGAGATTCATACACATTAATTTTATTGGTAAATAAAATCTTACCATGCTTTCTTATTCTTTTGAATAGATCAAAATCTTCCCCGGCAGCAAGTTCTTCATTAAATCCTTTCATCTTTTCAAATATTTCTCTTCTGATAATTTGACACTCCCCTCTTCCCATTCCGACACCAAGTAAATTAAGAGACCAGAAATATGAATTATAAATTCCATGGAATATTTTATCTGAAAATTTTTCTTCTTCAGGAAATATTTTAACAAAGCATGTCATTGCAATGTAATTACTATTAACGAAATTATTATCTACAAACTTAAAGAATTCCAAAGGCTTTTTTAAGATTACATCTCCATTAAGAAATATAAATATTTCCCCATTAGCATATTTAGCTCCCAAATTTCTTCCTTCAGCAATATTCTGAGCGCGATTTTCGGCATGTACTTTCACAATATCAGCACGCTCAAGTGCTAATTTTACAGTGCAGTCTTTACTGCCGCCATCGGAAATTACAATTTCAAAATTATTTTCATTTCTAAGCTGCGGATCGGTCAATTGATGAAGCAATTGGGGAAGCAGTTTTTCTTCATTTAAGACCGGTATTATTACACTGTATTTCAAATGATTTCCTTAAAACAGAGATACAATTCTAACCGATTTCTTGATTGATGAGTTTTATGTAATGATGAGCTAGTAAGGTTCAACTTTATGGTAAACAAAAAGAATAATTGAATATTTTTAAACACACAATTCCTAATAATTGATAGAACTAAAAAATTTAGAAGTTTAATAATTTCACTTTTATTTTCAGTCCTAAATTAACTCTTAATTTCAGGTTTCATTTGGGGAAAGAAAATTACATCACGAATCGAAGATTGATTAGTTAATAACATAACAAGTCTGTCTATGCCAATTCCGATCCCGGCTGTTGGAGGCATTCCATATTCCAAAGCGCGAATAAAATCCTCATCTATTTGATGCGCTTCTTCATCTCCTGCTTCTTTCATTTTTACCTGGCTTTCAAATCTCTCTCTTTGATCGATTGGATCGTTTAATTCGCTAAAGGCATTGCACAATTCTCTTCCAGCTACATAACCTTCAAATCTTTCTACCAATCCTTCTTTGCTTCTATGCTTTTTAGCAAGCGGGGAAATTTCTATTGGATAATCCACAATAAAACAAGGCTGAATTAATTCAGATTGAACGGATTCGCCAAAAATTTCATCTATTAGTTGAGCTTTGGTCTCATTTTTTTCAATATCAATTCCCAATTTTCTAGCAGCTGATTTTAAATCTTCAACGTCTGCAGTTAAAACGTCAATCCCGGTTTTTGATTTTATTTCTTCTATCATTGAAATTCTTTTCCATGGAGAAGAAAAATTAATTTTATGCCCTTCATATTCAAAGTCTAAAGTTCCAAAAACTTTTTCACAAATTGATTGAACCATCTTTTCAACAAAATCCATCATCCAATTGTAATCTTTATAAGCTACATATAATTCCATCATTGTAAATTCAGGATTGTGTGTACGGTCCATACCTTCATTTCTAAAATCTTTTGATATTTCATAAACTCCATTAAAACCGCCAACGATCAATCTTTTTAGATAAAGCTCGTCAGCTATCCTTAGATACAAAGTTGTATCTAAGGTGTTATGATGCGTCGTGAAAGGCCTAGCTGCGGCACCTCCGTAAAGCGGCTGAAGAATTGGAGTTTCAACCTCAAGATAATTTTTCGAATCAAGAAAGCTGCGCATTGCTGAAATAATTTTGCTTCGCTTGACAAAGACATCTTTAATTTCGGGGTTAACAATCAAATCAACATATCGTTGTCTATAGCGAAGTTCTTTATCTGCGAATTGATCATGAACAATTTTATTTCCTTGTTCATCAACCGTTTCTTTGGCAATTGGTAAAGGTTTGAGAGATTTAGATAGTAATTCCATTTTTGTAACATGCACGGATATTTCGCCCGTTTTAGTTTTAAACGTATACCCCTCAACGCCAATTATATCTCCTATATCCAACAATTTGAATGCATCATAGGAAGCTCCAATATCATCTTTCCGAAGATAAATTTGAATTTTACCTTTTTCATCATGAATGTTGGCGAAAGAAGCTTTACCCATTTTTCTTATGGTCATTAAACGTCCGGCAATTTTAACAACACGTTTTTCTTCATCCTTAAAATTATCTTTAATATCCTTTGAATTTGAATCAACATCGAATGAATATCCAAAAGTTTCAAATCCTTTTGATTTTAATTCATGTAATTCTTCGAGTCTTCTTTTAATTAAAACATTTATATCTTGTTGAATATTATTATCCACTTATCCTCCGTTTATTTTCTTTTGAAGTTTGCCAGGCGAAGGCAAACTAGGTCTTGAATGTTTTCTGCTAATTTAATTGGTACGTCAAAATTATTTACAATTATAGAAAAAGCAACCGGCTCATTATCACCAGTGTAAGCATAACCTGACATACTTCTTACATTTTCAAGATATCCTGTTTTAGCTCTTACATTATTTTCAGCTCGTGTTCCTTTCATTCTTGTTCCCAAGGTTCCGTCAACACCAGCAATGGGTAATGAATTATAAAAAGGAACAAAGTACTTACTCTTAAACATATAATTTAATAAAGATACTATTTGTGCAGGTGTTACTAAATTTAACCTGGACAATCCGCTGCCATCAACCATTATCATTTTATCAGGGTCAACACCCATATCTAAAAATATGTAGCGTAAAGCATCCACACCATTTTTCACAGAACCAAAACCGTTTTCTTCAAGGCCGATTGTTTTAATTAACTGTTCAGCAAAAAAATTCTGGCTA
>CAZRMA010000247.1:0-6045 GCA_964600655.1 uncultured Ignavibacteriaceae bacterium | reverse complement strand
AAGTGGAGCAGGAATTCATGAGCATATACATTTTCACATCGTGCCGCGCTGGAATGGAGATACTAATTTTATGCCTGTGCTGGGAGAAGTAAAAGTTATTTCGCAAGATTTGTTGGTAACTAAGAAGAAATTAATTGATGTTTATTCAAAAATAAAATTAAAATAAAAAATAGATGCTAAGGTGATAAAAATAAATTTCAATAAGAAAGTATTACTTGCAGTCAATTTGATTTTGTTGGCTATTTTGTTTTCAAATTGTACTCCGGTTACGGAAACTGAAAAAACAAATAAATCCGAGGAAAAAGAAGCTCCAGCTGAAAAAATTGTTAAAAACATTGAAGCAGTTGAAAGAAATTATATTAAGGTATCAAATATAAAATCAATTGAAAAAATAAGTTTTAATTATGATTTAAATGGTAATTTATTTGATCAAGAAAAAATATCAACCGTAAATTATAATACTAATGGCCAGCCTGAAGAAACAATTATATATGGTAAAAAAGGCAAAGTAGAATCAAAATTTGATTATAAGTTCGATAATAACGGGAAGAGAATTGAAACAATTAAGTATACTGCAAATGGTAAACCTGAAAATAAATATTCGTATGAGTACAATAAATTTGGAAACAAAATAAAATCCACTCGTTATGATTTAAAAGGAAATAGAGAAAAATATTATCTATATTATTATGATGAATCGGGAAATCTGGCTGAAGAAAAATGGTATGATAATGGCGGCGATTTAGAATATAAAATTGATTACGAATATACAGATGAAGGTAAGAAGAAGTTTGTTTTTTCGTATAACAGCGATAACGATCTAGTTTTTAAATATACATTTAGGTATGATGAAAAAGGCAATGTAATTGAAGAAACTAAATATGATGATAACGATAAAAAGGTAGGGATAATACAATATGTCTATAAATATTTTTGATAAATTCAGTTTAATTAATCATTAGAGAGTTGATTTTAATTACCTTTAAGTATTATTTTTACATTCTATTTTTAGGGCTCGTAGCTCAGTTGGTTAGAGCATCTGACTCATAATCAGAGGGTCGGTGGTTCAAATCCATCCGGGCCCACTATAAAATGCGGAAACAAAATGTTTTCGCATTTTTTGTTTTAAACGCTTCTTGAAAATCACTTATTTGAAGATGAGACAACTTATCCTATCTTCAATTTACTCATTAATAAAGAATAAAATAATTTATAATAAAAATAATATTTGCATTTTTTACAATACATGAAACTAAGTGTATATTATTCATTTCATAATCCAATCTTGATGATATAATTTAGAAAGTTTTCTACTGATAAATTCTAATGAAGAATTAGGGTAAAGTTGTACTTGATTATCTTAAATTTATTTTTTACCGAAATAATATTTTAAGAATAGATATTATTTGAGTAATACAGATTATGAGGAAGAGGAAAATTAGTTCGATTTGATTTTATTCAGCAACAAATAACTTAATTACGAGAAAAATTTGAACCAACATCAAACAAATCACCAAAATGAATTTTTATATTATTCGATGATAAATGAAAGTTTCTAGACTCCATAATTTGAAGTACCATATCAGACATCATTTGCTTTATATGATCATTTCTAATGTATTCTCCAAATTCTAAAACTAATAATATGGTTAACGGTTCCACGGCGGGGTGGTGCAAATCTGATGCAGTTTCCATTCTGATTTTATTATCGTGTTCGTTTAGGAAAGCCCATACTTTTTTACCAAATGGAGTTGTATAATAAGAAGTATATATAGTTGAAAGATATTCGTTCATTTTAACCACCTATGATTGTTTAAAATGTTACTATGGACATTTAAGGTACTTAATTAAAAACCAATATCATATGCATTTAAGAATATAAATTAATAAATTGAATCAGAATATGTTGCGGGGCAAGTGGAAGCTGCAAAGTTGAGAGCTAAGAAATGATCGAAAAAAATTTTAGAGAGCACCGCTCAGCCAATGGAAAGCATCTCAAGAAAATAAAATTTCCAGGGACTCCTAGAAATTAGTATGATGTAGTGATATTAAACACTAAGAAGTGAATTCGAGTTTTAAACTAAGTACAGTTTAGGTTATTTTGTAATAACAATTTTTAAGGGAGAGAAGAAAATGAAAAAAATAATGCAACTTTTTTTTGCAACATTTTTATTAATTCTATTCTTTTCTATTCAAACAAATGCTCAAATTTCAATTCAAGTCGGCGGCGGATTAGGTTATTCATTACCTACAGGAGATTACAACGGAACTTCAAATGATTTCTATAACGGTACAAAATATGGGATGAAGTCAGGATTTAATCTTCACGCCAAAGCACGTTTAACATTGTTATTTATAAGTGCATTTGGTGAAATAGGATATACTGCATTTAGCGGCAACGAAGAAGCCCAACCTGGACAAGGTAATATAGATGTCTCCAATAAATTGATATCAATAAAAATTGGACCGGAATTTCCAATCAATATACCGATGTCACCTGTTATACCATATATACAAGGTTTTGTATCATATAATACAATTTCCGGAAATGTAGAGTTCAAAGGTGTTCCGGATGTTCCCAGCGGGAAATATGATATTGCAAGTGCTTCGAGAATAGGACTCGGTGCCGGAATTGGTGCAATATTTAGCGTAGGGACTTTTAAGTTAGATGCTAATATTCAATATCATTTGATAAATTTAGCCGGCAATGAATATAAGTTAGAAAATGTAACTTCACATGCAAGACTGGATAACTATACTTCTCTTAATGATAGTAAAGATCCGTTATATAATAACAATACCGTCGGACATTTTATTAATAATGATCGCAGTATAAATGCATTGGAATTTAAATTGTCTGTATTATTCGGGATTTAAAAACCATTAGCGGATTAGGTATTGTGAAGAATCTGGTAATTGAAAAATCTCTATTTTTATTATTGAGGTATCTTCTAATTTGAAATGAAATAATTTTTATTCCAATGGCGTGATGATTAAAATCTTATATATAAATTATATTTTTATAATTATCTAGTATTAAATTCTTTTAGGCAATAGAAGCACCCATCAAAACCGTCATTTAATGCTTTTCTAAGATTATTATATGGCACTCTATGTTTAAAACTTATAAAATTAACCCATGTACAATCAAAACGGTGAACTTCCATTTTATTTGGGTTTTTATTGGCAACAAATTTTGATTCAAAAACTCTAAAATGATAAAACGATTTTATGTCATCCGAATCAATGTCGTTATCTAACTCTATAACATGAATTTGCCCTTTTATCTTAGGTGCTTTATTGTTGTCTAAATCCCAAAATGTCAATCCTTCAATCTCTTCACCTACAGTAAAAAAATCAGAATCTATTTTTTTATAATCAATACGTTTGCCCGTAGACACTTCAAAAGCATTTACACCTCTTGTTGAATCATCATTTGATGAAAGAAATAAAATAGTATTACCACTTAAATTAGCAAACACACCTCCTTGAATTCCTTTTAATTTAAATTTACTTCCATTTCCATTCTTTAGATTTAATTTGTGATTCAACCGCAAACTAAATGAATTATTTCTTATTGTGTATTCATATGCAAATACCACAGATGCATCAAATGTCGAACTATATAATAAATTGTCAGCTTTATTTACTGCACACCAAGATGCGTGATTTTTTTGCAAAGTAACTAATGTACTACCTATTAATTTCAGATTAGAAGCATGAAAACAAGCAATTCTTGCTGTTTTTTTACTGTCTGTCTTTTCTAAAGGAACAAAAATAAAATCATCAAAGCAATCAATATCTCCAAAATGATCATAGTTTTTAGATAATGTGTGTGGAATTGGAATAGATTTAATATCCAATTGAGGGTCATTTTTTTTAACGTCTTTATTCAGGTCATGACCAACCGGAATCTTCCATAATCTTTTTTGCTGAGATATGTACCAATAATCATCATCATGTGAAACACCTTGGACTTCATTAGTCCAATTAAGTTCACGATCGTTCGGATATTTTGATATTTCGTTTAAAGATATATACATATGATTTTATCCCTTTAAAATGATGATACATAATTCAATTAGAACCATACTCACTTAATTAATTTCAAACATTATTTAATCATTTTATAAATTAAAGTATTTCACTAATGAGGAAGATTAATTGGATATACATGAACCAAATAGAGATAGAAAAATGCTAAAGAGATAACTAAAATAATAACACCTAATATTGATGATGTAACTTTTATACCTTTTAATGATAATTCTAATTCAGTAGGCGTGTCTGGTGTTTTATCTGCACTATCAGTTATTTTATATGATTTATAAAATTGTATTCCGGAAAATGCCATTCCAAGAAAGACTAATAATATCACAGCATAGAATATTATTTTAGTAGAAAATCTTTGCCATTCATATACCTCTTTATCATGTTGTAAACTCCATAAATAATCATTATAAATTGCTGTACCTAAACTTTCTTTTTGTGCCTTAGTTACAATAAAATCTAATTTAGATGTTGAATCTGGTAATTTGATTTTTGGTATGCTTGAATTTTTTTGTTTACTGATTAATGAATTTAATAAATCATTATTGCTTGAGTCACTTCTTGTAGGTCTTACTAAAGTTTCTTGAGCACTTAAATTAATACTAATTAAAAATATTAATGAAATAATAAAAATTTTAATCATATTAAAACTCATTCAGTTGTTTTGAACTTATTTTTGACTAATAAATTTAGATAGTCTTTACGAAGATTAAACTTTTCATAGAGCGTGGTACAATTTTTACTTTCCAAAGATTTATAATTTTGCATTGAATTTGGATTGTTAAGAATTAATTCGATGTCTTTTAACATCCCATCATTAATATTTGAAAGCCAATTATTCAAATCATCTAACCAATGTGGATCAATTGAGCCAGCAGGTTGAACAGGAATTTTTTGAATAATATTTTCCCTAAACCATCTTTCATTTCCATCAAGACCTTTAACTCCTTGATGCCCTCTTAGATCATATAATAATGCTGTTCCATCAGATTGTGGAATTACTAAAATCCCATCTTCTCTTACAAACATATCATTTGAATTTGAAGAATTATTTCCTGTATTTGTTGTTTTATATCTAGACCTAACTAATTGCTGAAAGTTTGTAAGATCTATATTGGCTTCAGATAAACCTCTTAGGTTTACTCCAAAAAAATCTTCTACATTTGAAAATTCTTCTACAACATGATTTGTAATACCTATTGCTATTGTTTGAGGTGTAAATGCTGGATTTTTTATATCATTTCTCAGAAATACATATTTTAAAGTTGGTATTATCCTTTTAGATAATAGTATTGCATGTAAAGCAGCGCTTGCCGGTACTTGTTCACCAATTAAAATTACTTCAAATTGATTGCTGGGTCTACCAAGGCTACCATACAAACTTGCATTATAACCCTCTTTATTTAATTGCTCAATTAATCTTTCATATCCAGGAATTCCTAAAACATATGTATTAATGCTTTGAGGTAAAATTTGGTTGTAAAGAATAAAAATTAGAATAATGATAATGAGAAAAGAAGTATGGTGAGATTTAATTGATTTCTTAGAAATCATTATATCCTCCATATATTGTAAATACAAACTAATAATTAAATATTATATTATTTCAAGACTGCATAGTTACAAGTGTTGGGAGTTAAAACTTAAGATAAGCCAATGTACTTTAATTAGCAAAGACTAAATAATTTTTTATATAAAATTATGTTATGAGAAATATTCTTAATTCATAAACAAACTTAGATATTCATATTTCAAATTATTCAATCTACAAGCTACTATTTGAATTTTGTTTCCCTATTCAATTCCTAAGCACTATTTCAATTAATATTTAATTAATTTTTAAGTTGATTTTACACAATAACAAATCCTAAAAAACCCCTTCAAATCCACTCTAATATAACTCACAAACCATTGCGACTTTTTCCTATTTAAGTCTTAAAAATCTTGTAATATTTATCTGTAATTCAATTAATTAATATGATTTTTGGTTGGGTA
>CAZRMA010000246.1:0-6068 GCA_964600655.1 uncultured Ignavibacteriaceae bacterium | reverse complement strand
ATTTATCCGCCAAAACCATCGATGCGAATTATAGTTGATATGATTGAATATTGCTCAAAAGAAATTCCGCAATGGAATCCTGTGTCGGTAAGTGGTTATCATATTCGTGAAGCTGGTTCTACTGCCATTCAGGAACTTGCATACACACTTGCAGATGGATTTGCATATATTGAAGCATGTATTGAAAGAGGAATGGACGTAGATGAATTTGCTCCAAGGATTTCTTTTTTCTTTAATTCCCATTTAGATTTTTTTGAAGAGATAGCAAAGTATCGTGCAGCAAGAAAAATTTATGCAAAAAGAATGAAGGAAAAATACGGAGCTAAAAATCCTCGCTCATGGTGGCTTAGATTTCATACACAAACAGCAGGCTGTACTTTAACTGCTCAGCAGCCTGAGAATAATATTATCCGTACTGCATTTCAAGCTTTGGCTGGAGTTTTAGGCGGCACACAATCATTGCACACGAACTCAATGGATGAAACATTAGCATTACCAAGTGAGAAGGCAGTGAAAATTGCTTTGCGTACACAGCAGCTAATTGCCTATGAAACCGGGGTTATAAATACAGTCGATCCTTTGGGCGGAAGTTATTTTATTGAATCATTAACTGACAAAATGGAAAAACAAGCTAACGATATTTTTGATCAAATTGATTCACTTGGTGGTGTAATTCCCGCAATTGAAACAGGATATTTTCAAAAAGAAATTGCAGATGCAGCTTACCGGTATCAGCGAGAAGTTGAAAAGAAAGAAAAATTTATTGTCGGTGTAAATGAATTTGTAGAAGAAGGTGAGAATGTTGAAATTCCTATATTAACAGTTTCTCCGGAAGTGGAAATAACTCAGAAAAAACGATTAGCGGAAATTAAACAGAGCAGAAATAATGAATTAGTAGAAGAAAGTCTAAAAGAAATTAATTATGCTGCTTCTAACGGAAATAATTTGATGCCGGTGTTTGTAAAAGCTGCTCGCAATTATGTCACGTTGGGTGAAATGGTAACCGAATTAAGAGAAGTTTTTGGAACTTACCAAGAGGCGGCAGTCTTTTAATGTTTAAAGAATATTTTAAATTATTTCGCATTCCCCAATGGATAAAAAATCTTTTTGTATTTGTACCGCTTATATTTTCTCAAAATCTTTTAAAATCAAATTATTTATTAATAACATTATTTGCGTTTTTAATATTTAGTTTAGCTTCAAGTTTAGTCTACGTTGTAAATGATATTGTAGACATTGAAGCAGATAAAGCTCATCCTCAAAAAAAAAATCGTCCATTAGCTTCAGGAAAAATTTCTGTTAAAAGTGCTTTGACTTCGGCAATTATACTTGCTATAGTAATTACCTTTACATTATTCTTTTCCAATCTTCATTTCGCTTTTACAGTTGCTGCATATTTTCTGTTGAACATTTTTTATAGCTTTGTTTTAAAGCAAATTGTATTGCTGGATATTTTTAGCATTGCAGCCGGGTTCATGCTTAGAGTGCTTGCCGGAGCATTTGTAATAAATGTAGAAATTTCAAGCTGGCTTATTTTAACAACTATGTTCATTTCTTTATTCTTAGGAATTATGAAAAGACGAACCGAACTTGTGCTTAGTGAAAATGATAATGTTGCTGTTACCAGGAAAGTTTTAGTTCATTATTCAAAAGAATTTACAGATCAAATGGCAACTGTTGCGGCAGCGGCGGTTATTATTTGTTATGCGCTTTATACTGTTGCAACAAGAACGGTTAATGTATTTGAAACCGAGAATTTAATTTACACAACTCCCTTTGTGGTATTTGGAATTTTTAGATATATGTATTTGGCTTATATGAATAAGCAAGGTGAAAATACGACTGAGGTTTTAATCAAAGATTTGTCAATGATATTAAATATTATACTTTATGTTCTGGTCACTACTTTTATTATTTATCTAAAATAAACACGAATACTAATTTGAAAAGAAATGGGTTCGCTGTATTTTTAATTTGTTTAATGATTGGTTGTTCAACTAACTTATCAAGTAGTAAACTAAACATAAATGTTGAATTCCAGAAAATTGATGCTTGGTTAAATTTAATGCCTGGCAGTGGAAATAAGTTTTTTATTGCTGGGAAATATTCAATTGAAAATAATACCGACAGTTTAATAAAAAAAATAGATTTGAAACAAGTAAATATTTATCAGGAGAATAAATTAATTTATTCGTTTGTTCCATTAGTCACTGATGTAACAATGTCTGAATCAAATGCTTTTTCCGCAAAACAAACCAGGAATTTTCTTTTCGGGACGGATTCTGGATTGAATCAAAAAGATGATTTGAACTTGGAGAAAAATATTTCAGCAAAGTTTGTTTTTGCTTCCGACAATAAATATTATGAGCTAACTTCTGAAAATATTAAAATAGAAAAAGTGTATTAAATGAACGATTGGATCTTTTTATTAATATTAATTTTGTTAAGCGGATTTTTTTCCGGCTCTGAAATGGCATTTGTAGTTTCTAATAAAATTAAAATTGAAATAAGAGCACGCAAAAAAAATCTGCCGGCAAAAAATGCACTTCATTATACTAATAATCCTCAGGATTTTTTTTCAACAATACTGATTGGAAATAATATAATAAATATTGCTTTTGCATCAATAAGCACTGTTTTTCTTACTAAAGTATTTGGCTGGAATGAGGGAATAATACTAATTGTATCATCTGCCGTTTTATTATTTGTGGGTGAGTTAATCCCAAAATATTTTGCAAGAGAGCTTGCAGATAGAATAATTTTACTTACTGTTCTTCCCATTAGAGCTATTAACTTTGTTTTATATCCCTTTAATAAAGTTACATCCGCACTTTCTACAAAACTTACTAAGTCATCAAGCGTTACCGAAGAAAATATAAATAATCTTTTTAGCAAAGAAGATATCAAATCCCTCGTTAAAGAAAGTCATGAAGCAGGGGTTGTCAATAAAAAAGAAAGTGATATAATTAGTAAAGTGTTTGCTTTGGGTGATCAAAGAGTATACGAATCAATGAGGCCGCGAACAGAAATTGCTGGAGTTGAAATTAATCAGGACATAAATGAAGCACTTGATATTTTTATTGATTCAGGTTATTCGAAACTTCCGGTATATGATGAAAACCTGGATAATATTAAAGGAATAATTTTAGCGTACGATTTATTTAAATCTCCATTGAACATTAAAAGTATAATTCGTGAAGTAACATTTGTGCCTGAAACTAAAAAAAGTTTTGATATGCTCAATGAATTTTTAGACAAGCAAACATCATTTGCCGTAGTGATAGATGAGTTTGGCGGCACAGCAGGCATCATCACTTTGGAAGATATAATTGAAGAAATTTTTGGAGAGATTGAAGACGAATATGACGTTGAAGAAGATATTTGTAGAAAGATATCTAAGAACATATATCTAATCAGCGGTAAAGTTGAAATTGATTTTATCAATGAAAAATATGATTTGAACATTCCGGAGGGGGATTATGAAACTATTGGAGGATACATCACTTTTAATCTTGGTAAAATACCTTCCCAGGGTGAAACGGTTGAAATTGATAATTTTGAAATTTTGGTTGCACGCGCTAATAATATAAAAATAGATTTAGTTAAGCTTACCGATCATTCACAAAATTTGTAGCCCTATAAAATTATGAGGCTTGTAAAATCAAATTTTTGTTATTTTTTAATTCATAAAAATTATTTGATTTTGTTCTATAAGGTAAGTTCTGAAATTAGAATGCAACTATTCAGATATGTTTTCTTTAGAGTAATCATTCAGTTCTTCTGAATAATTATCAGCATTTCTTTTATTCCCTGTTGAGTTATAAAGATCAACAACATTCTTATATAATCTTTTAATCTGAGTGCTATCATCTTTAAAATTAGATTTGTAAAATTCTAAGGATGTAGTAATTAATTTTTCTGCTTCACTATATTTTTTTTGTTTTAGCAGGCAAATTCCTAACTCAGATTTAGAGCGCCAAATATCTTTATTTTCAGCAGGAAATTTTTTAATCCTTGTTTTTAGTGATTTTCTAAGATATCCTTCTGCTATATCAAATTTGCCTGTTTCAAGATAGATTTTCCCCAGCCAATATTGGCTTAGAGCAATGTAAGGGTGATCTGAATCTAACGTTTTTCTATATTGCTTGAGAGCATCAAGCTGGTATTTTTCTGCTTTATCATAATTTCCCATTCTTATATTAATTACACCTAAATTATTCAATGCTAATCCAACATCGGGATGATCTTTCCCTTTAAGATTTAATTTTAACTTGTATGATTTTTCCAGATACTCTTCAGCTAATTTGTAATCTTTTTTAAGTGAATAAAGATAAGCGAGGTTATTATAAATGGTTCCAACTTCTGGCCTGTTTTCTCCAAGCAGTTCAATATTTATGGACAAGGATTTTTTATAATATTTTTCCGCTTTATCCAAATCTCCGGCATCCGTATAGTTCAATGCTAAATTATTCATGATAACAGCTGTATTTTTATCTTTTTCTCCATGGCTCTGCAATGCTACATCCAACGCTTCATTAAATAGTTTTTTTGCTGCGTCATTCTTCCCGTAATACATTTTTATAAGCGCCTGATCATTAAGCACGTTTGAAAATTGTTTTGTGGGATGCTGCAAAACTTTACGTAATATGTTAATCGATATACTGTAGATTGAATCAGCTTTTTTATAATCACCTACCCAATCGAAATAAAGTCCTAAATCATGCAGGCTGTAAGCGGTTTCTTTGCTTTCATTACCATATATTTTTTTATTGATAGCTAAAGCATCGTCGAGAAAAGGTTTTGCTTTGTCATATTCCCCTAAATTCACATACGTGTTTCCTAGAGTGCTCCTTAAACTTGCTTCAACTTCTGGTTGGTCTTTTAAATTTGTTTCAATATCTTCACCTGCTTTTTCTAAGATATCGTAAACCTTTACATCTCTTCCAATTTCTGAGGGATCAACTGATGACAACATTCCCTGTAGGAATGTATTTACAGCTTCAGTCTTTTGCGCTTCTAATCTTGTCTTATCTCTTTCTTTAGATGCAATATTAGCCTGCCAGGAAATTGCAATTAGACTAAAAATTAATAATAAAGCAAAGCCAACTGAAGAAGAGAAACCAATCTTATGCCTTCTTATAAATTTTGAAAGCCTGTAAGTTGTAGTATCTTTTTGCGCGATGACTGGCAAACCAATTAAATATCTGTTTAGGTCTTCAGAAAACTGTTGAACAGAAGCGTATCTTCGTTCGGGGTCCTTATCCATTGCTTTAAGAATTATATTGTCTAAATCTCCTTTAAGCTGAAGAGAATTTTTTTCATAATTTACTTCACTAAATTTTGTTTTATCATTTCCAGAATTTGTCTCCATCTTTTGCTTAACTTTATCGCTTGGCTTTGTTATGCTTTCTTTTTCTATAAATTTACTTATGGCAATTGGGGAAAGGTTTTTGATTCTATATGGCTGTTCTCCCGTCAATAATTTATATAATAAAACTCCTAGAGAATAAATATCGCTTGCCGTTGTGATCCTACTTCCATTAATCTGTTCCGGGCTTGAATATTCTGGAGTTAAGTGCCAGACCCCGGTTTTTGTTAATCCGCCATCCTCTTCTATTAAGTCTTCATCAATCAATTTGGCAATCCCGAAATCAAGAAGCTTTGGAGTGCCATCATTTATCACAAGGATATTTCCGGGTTTTATATCTCTATGAATGATTAAATTCTGGTGAGCATATTGAACGGCCATACAAACTTTTCGAAATAATTCTATTTGTCCATCAATACTAAGCTTATTTTTACCACAGTATTCAGTAATAGGTGTTCCTTCAATATATTCCATAACTAAATATGGTAAGCCATCATCTGTACTACCGCCATCTAGCAATTTTGCGATAAATCGATGTTGAAGATTTGCTAATGTTTGTCGCTCTATTTGGAAACGTTTTAATAAATAGTCGGAAGTTATTCCATGCTTCAAAATTTTTATAGCAACTTTTTGCTCGAACTCTTTATCGTTTCTATATCCTGCATAGACAACTCCCATACCTCCAAAACCGGCTTCACTA
>CAZRMA010000245.1:0-6093 GCA_964600655.1 uncultured Ignavibacteriaceae bacterium | reverse complement strand
CATAGAAATATTAAGCTCTGATGAACCTTGTGCAATAGCAACAATGTTAATTCCGTTTCTTCCCAGGGCATGAAAAATTCTTCCCGATATTCCGTGTGTCTTTCGCATATTTCCACCGACAACCGCAATGATTGATAAATTATTTTCAATACTAATTTCATTCACTTGCTTCTTCAGCATTTCATATTGCAATTCATCAGCAATAGAATTTTTTGCAGCTTCAGCGTGATGGGGAAGAACGGCAATGCACAACGAATGTTCTGATGAGGCTTGAGTAATCATTATGACATTTATTTTTTCCAAAGAGAGAGCTTTAAATATTCTTTCCGCAATTCCTGCAACACCTACCATACCGCTTCCTTCAACTCGAAGCAGAGAAATATAATCTATAGAAGAAAATGCTTTAACCGAAAATTGACTGCCATTAATTTTTTTGCTGATCAAAGTACCTTTGAATGAAGGATTAAAAGTATTTTTGATAACTATAGGAATATTTTTTTCAAGAGCAGGCTGCATTGTTGGGGGATGGATAACTTTAGCCCCAAAATGTGAAAGCTCCATAGCTTCTTCATACGATAAACTATTAATTGAAAATGCATTTTTGACTTTTCGCGGATCAGCAGTCATAACGCCATCAACGTCTGTCCATATCTGCACTTCTTTAGCATTTAGCGCTGCAGCAAAAACTGATGCTGAGTAATCACTGCCGCCTCTGCCCAAAGTCGTGGTTTCATAACTAATTGTTGTGCCGATGAAGCCGGTTATAATTTGAGTTTTAGTATGCTTCTTAAAGTATGTTTTTATGTTTTTGTTGGTTTGCTCAAAAATAATTCTTGCGCCGCCAAATGAATTATCTGTTTTAATTAATTCTCTGCTGTCAAGAAATTCTGCTTCAATATTTTTATCAATCAGTGCCTCAGAAATGGTATAAGCAGAGAGTCTTTCTCCGAAGCTGGCAACATAGTCGTTTATTTTTGGGGATAATTCTTTTATTAATGAAAGTCCGTGCAGTACATCTTCAAGTTCATTAAACCTTAATTTTAAATTTGCTAAGATTTTACTTTGATGTTTAACCGAAATTAGTTCTCTTGCAATATTAATGTGCAGCTTTTCAAGCTTCTTTAAATCTTCGATATAAGCCGCATTTCCTGAAGCCGCTGTTCTGCTTAAGTAAAGCAGTTTGTCGGTAACACCTTGAAAAGCGGAAAAAATAATTGCAATTGATTTATTTTCATTTAATGAATCAGAAATAATTTTTATTACATCTTCAATTCGTTTTGAATCGCCGATTGAAGATCCTCCAAATTTTAATACCTTCATTTAATCCTCAAAAAAAGTTGGGTAAAAAAAAACCGGCTCATTTTACTGAAGCCGGTTTGATTAAGTTAAAAAATTATACAATACCGTGCTTCAGCCTCCGGGCTTAGTTGTTGGGGTTCCGGTTGATGTACACATGTTCTTGTAATGCATGGTTTTTTAACTTATCAGTTCTTACGTTGACTAAATATTTTTTCTTGGAAACAAACGTAATATATAAATTTTGATTTGTCAACATAGATTAAACGAATAGTTATTAATTCTCGTTATTTAATATTTCTTTGAAGGTGTTGATTCCTATTTCAATAATTGAATCATCAGGTAGAAATTTTGGATGATGCAGTCCATGTCTTTCACCTTTCGAAGTTCCAAGCCAAAACATGAAAGATGGATAAATCTGGGAGAAGTAACCAAAATCTTCACCGGTCATTTTATAACCGCAATCTATGAAATTAAAATCTTTGGATAAAACTTTAGAATATTTATCAAATAAATTTTCATCCACAATTACTTCCTTATAAAATGAACCCTTCCTAAAATTGTAATCAACGCCGGTTGTATCTTTAATTTTATTTAGGATATTTTTCAACTGAATAATTAATTCTTCAGAAACGACAGATTCAATCGATCTAATTGTTCCTTCGACGAAGGCATTTGCCGGTAGAATATTTCGTGCGGTTCCAGAATAAATCTTCCCCAGTCCAAGTAAAAAAGGATGATCTCTGTCAATTGGAATTTTATCAGCTTCATCGAAAAATAATCTCAGCGCATTGAAAGCATTTTTGCCTTCTTGCGGGAAAACTATGTGAGCGCTCTTACCGATAAATTGAATATTAATTTCCATAGCAGTTGCAAATAACACTCCAGAAGTTGATGCAATTGTTTCAGCCGGGTATTCATCAGTCACATGAAGTGCAAATGCATTTTTAATATTAAACTGTTTGAGGATTCCACTTGCAATAATTTTTTCAGCACCACCGCCGCCTTCTTCAGCAGGTTGAAAAATGAAAATTATATTTTTATCTATTTTAGATTCAACAACATAATTCAATAAGCCGTAGAGAATTGAAGAATGAACATCATGTCCGCAAGCATGCATATTTTGATTTGTGGAAGCGAATGAAATTCCAGTTTCTTCTGTTATTGGAAGAGCATCGATGTCTGCACGAAATAAAAGATAATCACCATCATTGACTGTATATTCGACAATCAATCCTGTTTCAAGCGGGCGGTGAATATTAATTGAAGGAAGTTCATTTATTATGTCTAAGAGAACTGATGTTGTTTGAAATTCTTTAAACATCAATTCGGGAATTTGATGCAGCTTATGTCTTAATTCAATGGGAGTTAATTTCATAGTCTACAATTGAAATTCTTTTACTAATGAATCAACGGCTTTTTGTTTAAACTGTTCTTCGATCAAACATGAAATTCTAATTTCCGAAGTAGTTACTAACTTGATTGGAATATCTTGTAATGCTTTAAAAAATCTTGAGGCAACACCGACACTTGATTTCATTCCAATTCCTACCGCAGATATTTTAACAAAGTCCAGATGATACTCAATTTTAAAACCATCAAGATCGCCCAAAACTTTTTTAAGTGTCTTATCCAATTCTTTTTGTTTTGATTCAATAATTGTAAATGAAACAGTTAGGTTTTCATTTTGATTAATAATTGAAATCATATCAACGTTAAACCCGGCGGTTGCAATTTTTTCAAAAAGTGTTTTCACTAAACTAAAGTCTATCGGCAGATTTGATATTGTAACCTGAGTTTCGTTTCCCATAACACTAAGTCCTGTAACCACAGGCTGTTCAATTATTTCTTTTTCATCGACCACGTAACTACCCTCCTCGTCTGAAAATGTTGAACCGCAATATATTTTAATTCCAAATTTTTTAGCTACTTCCACAGAACGGCTGTGTAAAACCTTTGCCCCCAAAGCAGACAACTCAAGCATCTCATCATAAGAAATTTGCTTAATTTTTTTTGCTTTGGGATGAAGCTTGGGATCGACTGTGTATATTCCGGCTACATCGCTGTATATTTCACAATCAATTCTTAAAGCAGCGGCCAACGCAACTGCGGACGTATCCGATCCGCCTCTGCCAAGCGTTGTCAATTCACCTTCTTCAGTAATTCCCTGGAAACCGGTTATAACAATCACATCGTATTCTTCAAGCAGTTTTAGGATTTTTGTGTTATTAAAATTTTTAATTCTGGCTTCACTGTAATTATCTGTAGTCACAATGCCAGCTTGATAACCATTGAGTGAAATAGCTCTTACGCCAATGTTATTTAATGACATAGATAGAAGAGAAGCAGATACTTGTTCGCCTGTTGATAGAAGCATATCCATTTCTCTCGGCGGCGGTTCTGTTGTAATTTCTTTTGCAAGTGAAATAAGTCCATCAGTCGTCTTTCCCATAGCGGATACTACAATTAAAAACTTATTACCAGAATTAATTTTTACGGAAATTTTTTCTGCTATAGATTTTATTTTTTCAGTTGTAGCTACTGAGCTTCCGCCGTATTTATGAACTGTTGCCTGCATAAATTTAAGATTTATAATTTTCTAAGTGTGTCTACTAATAAAGTTTTTTGTTCAGTTTTTGCATCAACTTTTTTAATCGCTTTTGCCGGAACACCTGCTACAACTGTATATTCGTCAACATCTGAAACTACTACCGATCCGGCTGCCACCACAGCACCTTTTCCAACTTTTACTCCTTCAAGAATAACGGCATTTGCTCCAACTAAAACATTGTCGCCAATAATTACAGGATCAGCGCTTGGCGGTTCAATAACACCTGCTACAACTGCGCCGGCGCCAATATGACAGTTATCCCCGATTATTGCTCTTCCGCCAACTACAACATTCATATCAATCATGGTTTTTTTCCCAATCACAGCGCCGATATTGATTACGGCTCCCATCATGATGACGCAATTGTCACCAATCTCCACTAAGTCACGAATAATTGCACCAGGTTCAATCCGGCAATTAAATTTTGTAAGATCGGAAAGTGGAATTGCGGAATTTCTTCTGTCAAATTCTACTTTAAAGTTGGATATTAAATTAGAGTTTTCATTTTTAAATTTTTCAAATTCACTGTATTCACAAAATAAAATTCCAAAATTTTCATCACCATAAAAATCTAAACCTTTGAAATCAATTTTTGAAAGCACTCCTCGAATATAAACTTTAACCGGAGTTTTTTTTGTTGAGTTGGAGATGTAATCAATTATCTCGTATGAGTCCATTTAATCCTCATTTGTTTTTAGGTGAATAAAACATCCTGGAATGAATAAAAACCATTTCTCTTATTTAATAAAAAGTAAGCTGACTTAACAGCACCTTCCGCAAAAGTTCTTCTTGAAGTTGCACTGTGTTTTATACTTATAACTTCGCCAAGTCCACCGAAAGATATTTCATGATCGCCTGGAATGTTTCCCAATCTTAATGATGAAATATTTACTTCTTTCTCAATTGCATTCTTTAACATGATTGCTGTGCCGGAAGGTTTATCTTTTTTAAATCGGTGATGTGTTTCTGAAATTTCAATATCCCAATCAGTTAAATTTTGAGTTAACATTTGAGCACATTTAATCAACATTTGTATGCCGACTGAAAAATTAAAGCTTTGAACGATTGCAATTTTTTGTGAAGTATTTTTTAATTGAATTAATTGTTCACCATTTAGTCCAGTTGTTCCACAAACTAAAGGACAATTAAACGAAAGCGCGTATTGAATTGTTGTATCGAATGCAGATGGTAATGAGAAATCGATTAGGATTTCAGGCAATTCTTTTTGCCACTCTCCGTCAACATCGTATTTGAATACAAGTTCATTCTGTTTTTCATTCATTACATCGATGATCTCGTTTCCCATTCTGCCCGATGCGCCTATTAGGCCATATTTAATTTTCTGCATAAGTCATCCTTAATGAGTTCATTTCAGATTCTATTAAACTCATTGTTTTCTCTGATGCCTTTATTAAAGGAAGCCGTAAAGTATTTTTTGCAAATCCTAATAAACTAACAGCATATTTAACCGGGATTGGATTTGATTCAATAAAAAGTAAATTCATAAACTTTAAATACTTATTATTAATTATTTTAGCAGAAGAATAATCATTACTCAATATAACGGATGACAACTCGCGAATTTCTTTTGGAAAAACATTAGATGCAACAGAAATAATCCCATCACCACCCAAAGCCATTATCGGCAGCGTTTGATCATCATTGCCTGAATATAACAAAAAGTCGTCAGGCTTCATCGAAATTAATTTTGCAATTTGTGAAATGTCACCGCTTGCTTCTTTTATTCCCAAAACATTTTTACATAGCTGGTTTATCTTTAATACAGTTTCAGGAAGAACATTCATTCCGGTTCTGCTTGGTACGTTGTAAAGAAGAATCGGCAGGGAAGTACGTTCTGCAATATATTGATAATGTTCAATAATGCTTTGCTGTGTACCTTTGTTATAGTAAGGATTGACAATTAACAAACCGGAAACATTAAATTTTTCTGCTGATCTATTTAACTCAACAACATGCTTAGTATCATTTGTTCCTGTACCAACAATGATTGGTACCTTCCCATTTACCTCATCAACTACTGTTTCAATAATTTTATTTCGCTCAGATTCATTTATGGTTGGAGCTTCTCCAGTGGTACCAAGAACCACCAATGAATCAACTCCACCTTCAATTTGAAATCTTACAAATTTTTTTAATGAAGGAAGATCGATACTGAGATCATCATT
>CAZRMA010000244.1:0-6102 GCA_964600655.1 uncultured Ignavibacteriaceae bacterium | reverse complement strand
GTTGCCGGTTCAACAGCTTCTACAGCAGATGTTTTGCGTGCCGGAATTCAATGTGTTGGAATGTCGGGAGGAATATCAATTGTATCGAGCTTTTTCTTGATGGTATTCCCGGAAAAAACCTACAGCTTTGCAGATTGTGCGGTAGTGCCTGACCCGGATGCAGCACAATTGGCCGACATTGCAATCTCAACTTCGGATAATCATAAAAAATTAACTGGGGATGAACCTTATATTGCTATGCTATCTTTTTCCACTAAAGGAAGCGCAAAGCATGAAAAGATTGATAAGGTACTCGAAGCCACAGAGATTATTAAAAAGAAAAGGCCTGATTTAAGGATTGACGGCGAACTTCAATTTGATGCCGCTGTAATTGATAATGTCGGAAGAAAAAAAGCGCCAGGCAGTGAAGTAGCGGGACGAGCTAATGTTTTGGTTTTCCCGGATTTAAACGCAGGCAATATTGGATATAAAATTGCACAGCGCTGGGGAAAAGCTGAAGCAGTCGGGCCAATGGTTCAAGGATTGAAAAAACCATTCTTTGATTTGAGCCGCGGGTGCAGTGTGGATGATATCGTTAATACTGCTTCAATTGCTGCTTTGATGAGTTAATGTTTGAAAGAGACTGTCTCAAGTTTGTCAGTCTGAGCTTGTCGAAGACTGACATTCCAGAACAACCTCGCACCCACCTGCGGTAGGCAAGCTTTGATAGGCTCAGTGTGACAGCGAAAATTACTAAAAGTCTCTTTTATTTTTTAGTGATTTAAATCCCAATTAATTTCATCACCTGGTACAGAGTAATCTACTTCGGCAGAAACATCAAAATTAAAAATTGCTTCGGGGTTAGTTAATCTAACCGCACAAATATCTTTTATTCTGCTTATCGGGACAACATCATTTCCATAGCCATTAGTTCGCTGCTGACTCGCCCAATACACAATATTTTTTTCACCTTTTTCGTCGATATACCAGCCAAGAAAAATTACAGAATGACCATTTCCACTTTTCCAGGATATATTTAAAAAGTCTCCTGGCCTTAATTCGATAGGCTTAACTCTCTCTCCCATTTTTGAATATTGTACCATAGCATAATCATCACCAAAACCATTAGCATTCCATATTCCCCAATATTTAATATAGTCTTCCCTTCTGCCTCCGTCCGGTTCCTGCATTCTCAAAGCTTCATATCTATCTTCGGTTAATTTTTCCGCTTTGCCACTTAAAATAGAATTTAATGCTTCAATAAAAGCGGCATATGTTGAGCCGCTGCAATAGCTTGTAGGGCGAGTGTGTTTAATTAAGGGTTTGTCAAATATTTTTAGATCTTAGCTAATTGGACTTTCCGGAGGATCAGCATTTAAACCTATAAAATATCAACATACATCCATTGCTTTAGACTGGACCGTATCTATTGCTTTTAAAATCTCGAGATTATATCCATTAACATATTTCCCAAATATTTCTGCATGTCGTGTATTATGAGTTCCCCCCGCTAAGTCATCTTTATTTATTATGAACCAATTCTCCTTCACATCATCTTTTTTATCCTGAGAGAATATAAAAGCGTTTAAAGATAAAACGCTAAGCAAAATATTTATAATTAATGATTTCATGTTTGTTTAATTTATGTTAGTGTGATTTTCTTGCTATTATATTAAAGAATTAACTTGAATAATTCAATTCATCCGGCATCATTATAAACTTTCCCTAAAAATTTATCTACTTCATATTCCTTGATTGAAAATAGAAATAAGGGTACAACTGCCAGCAAAGCAGAAAAAACCAAATCGTTCTTTACCGCGTTGTAAAACCCCAATTGCAAAATTTTCGAGATTGCCGGAATAAGCATGTAAATAAATAGTACAATGCCTGATGCAAAAAACAATTCCGGTAAATCAGCTACTAGCCATCCAGTATAGATTGAAATTACAACCAAAACAATTACAAACCAGGTTGAAATTTGAGGTAAAAATATATCATAATTAAAATCGAAATGAACAGCCCCAAATATTTTAGGTATTGCAATTCCAAACGCTATAGTTAACAAAGAAAATAAAAATATTTTGGGAAAGCTTTGTCTTAAGATAAAAAGGATTGCTAAGATGATAACAAAACCGAAATAAAAATTAGCTGAAAGTATTAGTCCAAATAAAATTGGATAAACAAAAAACCATAAATTATATTTATTGCTGTCAATTAATTTAACTGCTGAAATGATTACTGCAGATGCTAAAACCACATAAATTAAAATTTCTGTTTCAGCCCACCTTCCAAACGGATTTATTTTAGAGGTAAAATTAGCTAGTAATAAGTATGGCAGTAAAACATAAATTGTAAGAATTGCCGGGAAATATTTTTTAATTTCTTGAATTTTCTCATTGGACGAATTTTTATCTACAATAAAAAAGAATGACAGAAATATTGCAATATATAGTAGACCGACCAAAACAGGTGTTTCTATAAAGAATAACGAAAGCTTATAGACATTGACAAAGGTTACAACCGATAATAACATCAAGGAAATGACATTGATATAGTGTTTTTTTGTAAACATATTTAAAGAGTAAATTAATACATATCTAAAAAATCTTCAAGGATAAGTATAATGAAAGTATTCCTATTTATAGCCTTAGTTTTAGTTTTTTTTATTTCAATTAATTCATCTGCCAAAAACAAAACCAATAAAAATAATAATATAACTTCTCAAACAAGATCCGGAGACAAGATGAAAGAATCCGCAGTTTCAGAAAAAACTAATATCAGCGACATAGTTGTAACAGATATGGAAGGCAAAAAAATTCCTCTTTCCAATTACAAAGGGAAGACTTTATTAATTGTTAATGTTGCAAGTGAATGCAGCTTTACACCACAATACAAAGGTTTAGAGGCAATATATAAAAAATATCATGATAAAGGATTTGAAATTTTAGCTTTCCCTTGCAATCAATTTGGCGGACAGGAACCAGGAACGAATGAACAAATAAAACAATTCTGTTCAACGAAATATGATGTTACTTTTAAACTGTTTGATAAAATAGATGTGAATGGTAAAAATAGAACTGCACTTTATAAATTACTGACTAACAATGATGTAACCGGGAGCGGCGATATCGGATGGAATTTTGAAAAATTTTTAATTTCAAAAGACGGTAATATTATTGCACGCTATCCAAGTAAAGTTGAGCCTACCAGCGATAAAATCGTAAATGCTATTGAAGAGCAGCTAAATAAATAGGTATCTATTTTTCTTTTTCTTGTTTTACTATAAGCTTGGCATTAATTAAATCACTATGTTCAAGATTTAGCAAAGTGCCGAGCTTACGCATAAGTCCATCTTCATATTGATTGAGTGTGTCATCAACGTAAACTAAGCGCCAGAGATTAATCAGCAAATCGATTTTTTCATTTCTATCAAAATTATTATTGATGACTGTGGTGAATTCATAAACACTTACACTTTGATTTACTTTCGTTTCAGAAAGCTCAATTAAATCCATTACAGAATCTTCATCGAGATTGAAAAAATCTTTCATCAAAGAAATTATTTTCTCTTTTTCAATTTCCGAAAATTCATCATCCGCTTTTGCAAGTTCTACAAATAAAGCGCATGTAGCAACTTGTATTTTCTTCTCGCGATTGGATTGATTTCTATTACTTAGGCTTTCACTTTCGGGCACTAATATTTTTTTTAAATATTCAAACATTACTTTTACTTTTGTTTATTAAATCATACATCAAATTATTTATAGCATTTACAAACCCAATTTCTCAAAAAAATTAGGTTTAATGATAACACAACTTTTAATTACATAATTGTCGCTTTATTTAGCATCTATTTCCGTTTCTTTTTTAGGTTTAGGCGGACGTTCATATAATTTTGTTAATTCTTTATAAAAAAACTGAAGTTCAAAAGGTACTTGGCTCCATGTAAATCGCCAGCTCCAGTTACCGCCAAGCTTGCCGGGAAAATTCATTCTTGCTTCTGTTCCAAGCTTTAGAATATCCTGCATTGGAATTATAACACTATTGGCAACAGATGCATATGCAACTCTTATTAATTCTCCGACCATATCATCGCCATAATAGCTTAAATATTTTTGAGCGTGTTCATAAATATCATTCTGGTTATTTTTTTCTTTATCGAAATAACCTTTGGTAGTATCATTATCGTGTGATCCGGTATGAACTACACAGTTGCGAATATAATTATGCGGTAAAAATTTTTCTTCCATTCCGGTTCCAAATGCGAACTGCATTATTTTGATTCCCGGGAAATTAAATTTATCTCTTAAAGCTTCAACACTTTTTGTAATCACACCTAGATCTTCTGCGATTATTGGAAGCTCACCTAAATAAGCTTGTATTGCTTGAAATAATTTTTCACCGGGAGCTTTAACCCACCTGCCATGCTCAGCAGTCTTTGATCCTCCTTTTATTTCCCAATAAGCATCGAATCCTCTGAAGTGGTCAATTCGAATTATATCAATTAGTTGCAATAAATTTTTTATTCTTAGTCTCCACCAATGAAAGTCATCTTTTTCCATTACATCCCACTTATATAATGGATTACCCCAAAGCTGACCGGTTGCACTAAAGTAATCAGGAGGAACGCCGGCGACGGTTTCCAGGTTACCTTCTTTGTCAACTGTAAATAGATCTTTGTTTGCCCAAAGGTCTGCACTGTCATAAGCTATATAAATAGGCATATCACCTATTATTTTAATCCCCTTATTGTTAGCATATTTTTTGAGACTCGACCATTGTTTAAAGAAATTATATTGAACAAACTTATGATATAATATTCCGTCCGATAATTTTATTTTCCAATCTTCCAATACTTTTTCATCTCTTACCACCAGTCCTTTATCCCATTCAGTCCATAAAGCACCTTCATGATGGTCTTTAGCAGCCATGAAGAATGAAAAATCATCAAGCCATTCCGTATTGGAGCTTAAGAACTTGATAAAATCTTTTTCTGAATAACCTTTGCCGACTTTAAATTTTAAGTAAGCTTTGTGTAAAATATCTTTTTTGAAATTTATTACTTCCCCAAAATCAATTATAGAATCATCAAATTGAGGAAGATTTTTCAGATCTTCATCGGTAAGCAAACCATCCTCTTTTAATTTTTCCGGACTCACAAGTAAAGGATTTCCAGCGAACGCGGAAAAACATTGATAAGGCGAATCTCCATACCCCGTTGGGCCAAGAGGAAAAACCTGCCACAGTTTTTGTCCGGCAGATTCAAGAAAGTTTACAAAACTATAAGCTTCATGTCCTAAATCTCCTATACCGAATTTGCCAGGTAAAGAAGTAGGATGAAGCAATATCCCAGCAGCTCGTTCAAACTTCATATAAATTTCCTAAAAATTTAATTCTAAATATAGGTAATTGAGAAAGGAAAATAAAAAAAGCGGTACCCGTTTTGGAATACCGCTTTATAATTATAGAAATTAAAGTTTATAAAGGGAATAAAACGCCGGCTTTAACACCCAAATAATTTGCATTGCTTATTATGTTGAATGCAGCACTTACATCTAATTTAATTGAAGGTGATAATGGAATTTCATATCCGCCGCCAATGGCAAAAGTGAATTCGGATGAACTTGTACTTGCACTTATACCTCCAAAATATTGATTGTAAAAACTATTATTATAATCAATTGATTGAGAGACTATCGTTATACCTAGATTGGCTAAGGCATAAAACGGGACCATTGGGACTAAATAGTATTTAGCACCAACAAGGATAGGAACAGTAGAAATACTATATGTTCCAACGCCAAAATCTTTACCACCCCATTTTATATAACCAATTGTACCTGTACCAACTAAATTAGGCATCAATTTCAATTCAAATTGTCCTGTTACACCTATTCCGGTGCCGGCCAAATCACCAAATGTGCCAACAGGAAGACCCAAATTTAAAGCAGCGCCAATACGCATTTGAGGTATTTGAGAAAATGAAACACCAGTAAATAATAGTACAGCGAATAGAATTGCAGAAATTTTTTTCATTTATCACTCCATATGATTGAATATTAGTTTGTTATTTTGATTAAAAGCTTAACCAAAAATCGATATTTAACTTAAAACAAGTATTAA
>CAZRMA010000243.1:0-6147 GCA_964600655.1 uncultured Ignavibacteriaceae bacterium | reverse complement strand
TCATTCGAATAATTCCATATTTCATTTGAGTCTTTTGGGATAGGATTGTAACTAACTTGATTTGAAATTTTGTCTTTTGAAGCGATAACATAAAACGGTTTTTTATACTTTTTGCTAAGCAGAGCTGCATTTAAGCTCCCAATTTTATTTATAACATTTCCATTCTTTAGTATTTTATCTGCGCCAATAATTATAGCATCTGTTTTTTGAATAAAGTGGGGGAGCATTGCGTCCAAAATTAATTCACATTTGATATTTTCATCAAGAAGTAATTTAGTTAGCACTCTTCCTTCATTTTGAGGACGGCTTTCGCAAATAAATATTTTTAGCATATTATTTTTTTGCGAATATCTTTTGAATACCTCGAAAACTGTTTTACTGTTTGATAAAGTTAAAATCTTATTTATACCAATTAATAATTTCTCTGCTTTTTGATAAATAGTTTCATTTTGATTTGCTATTTCTCCAGAATAATTATTTAAGAACGTTTTAAGTTTATCTCTATTTTTATTCTTATTTAATTCTTTAACCTGATTTAAATATTTAGTTATTATTTGAAATTCTTGTAATCGATTTCCTATGGATTTAGTTATTTTATTAATAGTTATTAAATCATCAGCGTTAGATCTGACTAGATCATTAAGTTTACCTAATAAATCAACAGAGCCTGAAGTTTTATTGTTTAAAATACCATTTAGCTTTTTAATTAAAATCTCTTCTTTCATTGTTCTTTAGGATATAAGTCTTCATACCATTCCGGTTGATCTTTTAAATATTTATCAAACCATGCAATGATTGTTTTAGTCCATAGTTTCCTTTTTTTGTACTCAAGTATGAGATGGTTTTGACCTTCAATTTCAATGAAGTCAACAGTCTTGCCAAGCAATTTTAAAGCTGTGAACATTTGAATCGATTGCCCAGTAGGTACATTTGTATCTTCTGTTCCATGTAACAAAAGAATCGGAGTTGTAATTTTATCAGCATTGAATAGCGGACTTCGATTCACATAAATATCTTTTCTATTCCATGGGAAACTTCCAGTAGTTGCACCGGCGCTGTAGGTATAACCCCAATAACCTTCACCCCAATATCCGGCAAGTGAACTAATGCCTGCATGAGCCACTGCAGCCGTAAACATATTTGTTTTGGTTAGTAGATTCATTGTTAAAAAACCGCCATAAGATGCACCGATACATCCTATTTTTGCTGTATCTACAAAAGGATGCGATTCAATAAATTTTTTTGTCCCTTCAATTATTTCTTGAGCAGTTTTTTCTCCCCAGTCATTTACATGATAGGCAGCAAATTTTTGTCCATATCCAATTGCTCCGCTAGGCTGCAAAATATAAACTACATATCCATTTGCCGCCCAGATGTTTTGAGGGTACCTGCCTTCGAAATTTCGTTCGATTGGGGTAGTACCTCCATAGAAATTAACAATACAAGGGTAAGTTTGTGAGCTATCAAAATCCGGTGGATAATAAATTAAACCGTCTATATTTACATTTCTGTCATTTTTAAATGACCATTCTTCAGTTTTACCAAGCTTAATATTTTTATAAGAAGATTCATTCGGATTGTAAATCAATTTCGATTTTTGATTATCAAGATCAATAACATAAGCCATATTCGGAGTGGTGGAGCTTGAACCTTCAAAAACTGCCAATGAACTTTGCCGAGAAAAACAAATAGAAGTAACTACTTCAGCGGGGAGATTTAATTTGGTAAATTCTTTTTCACCTGGACTATACTTATAAACATTTTTAAATGTCTTATCAATCGTTCTAAAATAAATATTCTTATCATTATTGCACCAATAAGCTGATTCAATTTCCGGATTAAAATATTTTGTAATCGGATCCACTTTTTTGGTTAATAAATCATAAGTAAATGCTTGGGTGTTATACCGGTTTGGTATTTGATTAGAAGAAGTTGTAACTGCTGCACTATTGAATAATTCCTGATCGCCTGTTATTAAAATTTTAGAACCATCTGGAGAAAATTGTGCAGTACGGCTCCAAAATTCTGTGAACAGAGAGTCGATCCTCATTTTATCCAAATTAAGTATAAAGTAACTTGAGTAAGAATAAGGCTGCTTTGTATAATCATACCCTGATGTGTTAAACAAGATTTTATTACCATCAATACTTATGTCGTTAATTGAAGTTGTAGTTGGACCTTCAGTTAACCTTACTTTTGTCAGCTCCGGATAATTCAATAAATATAAAAATGATTTATCATTAGCACCCGGTAATCTGTCTCCTAATTCATTTAATTTGATCAAGCCTGTTTTATTTACTTTAGCGTTTTCCGTAAGGGAATAAACTAAATAACTTCCATCCGGCGCCCACATATATCCATCAAAATCATTTACATTGTCTAATAGCTTCTTTACAGTTCCATTTTCTAAATCATTTAACCATAAAGTTGTTTTGTCTTTTTCAATAGTTGTATAAGAGATTTTCTCTCTTTTAGGGTACCAGTTTAATGATGAAATGTCTGTTCCTCCCTTAAAAGTTTGAAAATGCGACCCGTCTTTAATATTATAAATTTCAATCCAGCTTTCTTTTGAATCACCATTATTTTCAATTTTAGAAATTTGAATTGCAGCTAATTTGCCATCAGGAGAAATGGAAACAGAACTTATTTTGGGATCGTTAAGAAGATTAGAAATCGTGGTAGTTTTTGTGGGTGAAATAGTTGATTGAATATCTTTTTCATCAAAAGTTGAATCAATTATGAGTGATGCTTCAAATCTCCAATCAGCTTTCTTCGGATTTGCATTTAATGATTTTAAGATTAATGTATGTTTGCCCTTTTCAAGCTTAAGCTCTTTTGTTGTCTTTATTTTTTCACAATTTGAAGTATCGTTATTATTCAAATTGAATTTATCATTCGTAGAAATTTTTTCTCCATCAAAAAATAATTCAAATGCCTGGCAGGATTTAATTTCTATGCTTGCTTTAAGCCATCTGTCAGTATTCAAATAAGTAACTAAATAAACTTCTTTCGGAGAATTATTATTTGTATCTGCATTTAATTTTATTTCACCAAAGTTTGCTTTTATTTTTATCCATTTAAGATTCGAATTTTTATTCCATTTGAATTCATCCCCTTCGTTGGGTTCAATTTTGCTTACATCAATGTTTTCAAAACTCAAAAGAGATTTTAAGACTGAATTAGTATCTTTATCCATAACTGGTAATTCTAACTTTATAGGTCCAATCATAAGCCATTCATCTATAAACTTGCTTGTGTTATACGCTGGAATTTCTTTTGCAATAATATTGAGGCAAAACATAAATGAAATAGTAAATGCAAAAGCTTTGAAGGAGTTCATTTATTCTCCGGATAAAAAGGTATAAAATAAATTAGGCTTAAAAATAAATAATTAAGTAGATTTATTCGCACTGAATTTTAAGTATATTTTATTAATTTTAATAATACTTTCAATCTAAACATTGGAGACATAATGTTGACAAGATTAATATTTGTTGTATCAATTTTATTGTGTGTCATATTAACCTTAAGTGCTCAAGATAAAAATGGAGGCACTGAAAATTTAAAGGGAAATGGAATTCATGAATCGCATAAATTTGACCCAAGCAGAGACGCACAAAAAGATATTGATAACGCAATTGTCGAAGCTAAAAAATCAGATAAAAGGATCTTGCTTGATGTTGGCGGTGAGTGGTGTATATGGTGTCATAGACTTGATAGTCTATTTACAAATAATCCTGATCTTTCAAAATACATGTATGACAATTATGTAGTTGTTAAAGTGAATTACAGCCCTGAAAATAAAAATGAAAATGTACTTTCGCAATTTCCAAAGATTCCAGGCTATCCTCATCTGTTCGTGTTAAATAAGAGCGGGAAACTACTTCACTCCCAAGATACCGGTCTACTTGAATCCGGCAAAGGTCATGACAAAAATAAAGTGATGGCATTTTTAAAAAAATGGGCTCCGAAGAAAAACGATAATGTCAGAATGGAACAGAAAAAAAATAGCATCAATTAGAGATTAATAATCTTTGATTACATCGGTATCAATAAAATTCTTTATGTCGAATTCGGATTGAAAACTTGAATCACTCCAATTTCGGTTTTGTGTTAAATTGGAATAAAGTTCAATTTTGCTGCGGTAATTCTTCAAATAAAATATTCTAACTTTGTTCCGGTTTTTAATAAGCCAGTTAAGAGTAATTTTCATTTTCTCAAGATCTTCTTCGGTTGGAAGTTTGTCTAGCTGATTTACATTTTCATAATAATCATCTAATACTTCTTCAAAATTATCTTTATGCTTTAATGGGTTATTTTTAATAAAAATTTTGCCTTCAATCATCAATAAGTAATCGCATTGAAATCCGCCATTTACTTCGAATAAAACATTTGCGGAATTAACCGGTTCTGCAAGCAGAGATGATTTATGTGTTTGAGCAAGAATTAAGTCAATCAATTCTTTTACTTCAGCCGCTCTTTCATATTTTTCCTGATCTGAATAATACTTCATTTTATTTATCAACCGAGTTAGAGCAAATTGATTTTTCCCATACAGGAATTCATATATTTTTAAGAGTTCATCATTATATAATTGCTCATCCTCGTTTAAGCATGGTGCAGTACAGCGTTCTATATCGGCTAAAAAACATCCTTTGTGTTTAGCAAATTCTTTATCCTCACATTCACGAATAGCAAATGCTTTATTAACCATCTCAAAAACTTTTAGCGCTTTCTTTTTTGTGGTAAACAACCCAAAGTAGTCATTACCATCAAAATCAAAATAATTGCAAATTTCAATTGTGGGAAAATATTCTGCGGATTTAATTCTTAAAAAATATTTATTTCCATAATCTTTTAATTGTGTATTGTGCTTTGGGTTTTTTAGCTTAATAGATTCTGCTTCTGAAAGCAGTGCGGTTAATTCTGTATTTGTAATTTCAATTTTTAATCTTGATGCCTGCTTTACTATTTTTTTTGCTTTTCGAGTAGCGTTTGAAGAAAAATAAGATTTAACTCTGTTCTTAAGTGATTTTGCTTTTCCTATGTATATTATTTCATTTTTTGAATTTAAGAAATAATAGTTGCCGGGAGCATCTGGCAATGAAATAACGTCTTCGCTTAATTTTTTATTTATTTTTAGTTTTCCGTTTTGTGAAGTAGGGAAATGCTGGAAACTGATAAGCTCTTCCACTATTTCCAGTTCGTGTTTTTCCTTTAAAGTTTTTAACATTTTAATTAACATTTTAGCTGTTACTTCTGCATCACTGATTGCTCTGTGGGCATCTTTATTTTTCAACCGTAAATGAGAAACAACTGAGCCAAGTGATTTGCTCCTCAAATCTGGGTATAATCTTCGGGCTAATTTAACTGTGCAAACACCGGGATTACTGACTTTTTCCTTATTACAATTTCTTAATTCGGCTTTTAAAAACCCTTGGTCAAAAGCTAAATTGTGTGCGATTAAAATATCATCCCCAATAAAGTCAATAATACTATCTGCAACTTCATCAAAGTAGGGAGCATCATAAACATCGTTGTCGCTGATACCTGTCAGATTTGTAATAAAGAAAGGAATTTGTCTGCCAGGATTAATAAAAGTATGATATGTGTCTGCAATTATTAAATTTGAAACTTTAACAATAGCTATTTCGATGATTTTATTTTTGAAAGGTGATAGGCCGGTAGTCTCAACATCAAAAACACAAAAGTTAGCCTTATCTATTGGGGTAGAAAGAATTTTATCGTAATTCATTGTGTTAAATTATCATTAACCTTGAACAGTATCAAAATAAAAAATTAAAACTAAATATTATTTCTAATCGTTTCATCAAACTCATAGTGCATTTTCTTTTTATTTACTGCATTTATAAATATATTTCAAACCAAAAAAGCGAGTATTATGCCCACAATTAATATACTTTTTATTGGAGACATCATAGGAAAACCAGGATTAACTTTAGTTGAAACCTGGCTTCCAAGTTTAATTCAAAAATATAAACCCGACTTAGTAATCGCAAATGGAGAAAACGTTTCCGATGGTAAAGGCTGCACTGAAAAAGAAGGAAAAGTTTTATTTGATCTCGGAGTTCATGTAATTACAGGCGGCAATCATACCTGGGATAAATATCAATCACAAGATTATTT
>CAZRMA010000242.1:0-6152 GCA_964600655.1 uncultured Ignavibacteriaceae bacterium | reverse complement strand
ATGATTTTGCGAGTGCTTCAAGTGTTTCCAATCTTTTTACATAACCTTCAAGAGGCTCTCTTCTTGCACCCGGACGTGCACCACTTATCGCATCAGCTGCTTGAACCAAAGGTGCAATTGGATGTTCCATTTCTATATCTTCATGATGCGAACCAACTGCATTGCATACAATTGGATTCTCTTTAAACTTCTTGCATAAATCATAACCAATTAAAGCATGCGGCCCTTCAACTGATTTATCAACTGTTTTGCCGACATCGTGAAGTAATCCAGCCCGTTTGGCCATACTTACATCCAGACCTAATTCCGAAGCCATAATACCAGTAAGAAATCCAACCTCGACACTATGCTGTAAAAGATTCTGGCCATAGCTTGAACGATATCTCATCTTGCCAATATGCTTTATAAGTTCAGGATGCATATTATGAAGTCCAAGTTGTAAAATAGTATTTTCACCTTCTCGAACTAATTCCTCTTCAAGTTCCTGCTGAACTTTTTCCACTATTTCTTCTATTCTTGTGGGATGTATTCTGCCATCTGCAATTAATCTTTCAAGCGAAACTCTGGCAACCTCTCGCCTGAATTGATCAAAAGAAGAAAGAATAACAGCTTCAGGCGTGTCGTCGACAATAACATCGACACCGGTAGCGGCTTCGAAAGCACGAATGTTTCTTCCCTCTTTCCCGATAATTCGTCCTTTCATATCATCATTCTGAATTTGAACTACTGAAACGGTAGTTTCAATGGAATGATCTGCAGCAGTTCTTTGGATTGCCTGCACAATAATTTTTTGTGCTTCTTTTTTAGCATCGGATTTTGCTTGATCATGAATTTCTTTTATGGTCTGTGCACTATCAATTTTGGCTTGACTAACCATATTTTCAATCAACATTCTCTTTGCATCTTCGGCAGTCATACTCGAAATTTTTTCCAGCTTCGAGTTTTGTTCTTGTTCTAGCCTGTTCGCTTCTGCAAGCTTAGCATCTAATTCCTTCTTTTGATCTAATATCTCTTTTTCAAATTGCTTATTATCTCTTTCCTTTTTGATTACTAAATCAAATTTCTTCTCGATATTCTCTTCACGTGTTGAAAGTTGTTTTTCTAAATTTGATAATTTTTGTCTTTTCTGATTTACTTCTCCATCAAATTCGATTTTTTTCTTATACCATTCATCTTTAACCTCAAGTAGCTTTTCTCTTTTAGTATTATTCGCCTCTTTCTGAGCATCGGCAATAATTTGCTTGCCTTTTTCTTCACCGACAACTTTGCTATTCTTTCCGGATTTTGAATTAATCATCCATCCTAAAAAAAAGAATAATATCGAAAGGATAATGCCCATCGTTATTAACAGAAATGGATCCATTTTTCCTCCAGTATTGGGTTATGTAAAATTAAACCGCTACTGCCAGCCACCGATTACATTAGGAAAAACCCTAAGTAAGTCAGTTTGGGAGATCGCTCAAGCGTTTTTTGCTTCCACTGTCCTAATCAATTTAGCCTAGACTAAATCTTTCAAAGTTCACCGAAATGAGCTGAGGCCTGCAATAGACGATCAAAGTCAAAATCCCTATTAAATGATGTTAGTTTTTCATTTTGTAAGGACTGACAGAGCGGTATTTAAAATTTAGGATGGTTCTGACATGACGGGATCATTCAAAAGAAGCTTTAACTTTTTAACTTTATCAGATGCTTGAATTACAAACTCTCGATTTTTATTTTTTTCTAAAAATAAATCATAAGCAATATTCAAACAAGCAATTATAGCAATAGTTTGTGCAGGTTGATCGGGAAGTTCATCTTTTGTTTCTTCCATAACTTTATTCACATAAATAGCCAATTCCTTAGCTATCTCTTCATTTTCAACCAATAAAGAATATTCTTTGTCAAATATTTTTATTTTCAGCTTCTTTTTTTCTGTCATTTATGTCATTCCATCTTACGATCAATAAAATTAAGAACTTAAATGATAATCTATTTTTGATATTAAACTTTGAATCTTAACTTTTAAGGTCTCTCGCTCCTTTGTATTTAATAAATTAATAAACTGCCCCTCTGAATCATTTTTAAAACTCTCAAATTCTGTCTCCAGACTTTTAAACTTTTGAATAAGCGAAGCATTTTCCTTTTGACATTCTCTTAAATGTTTTTCAAGCTCAATATTTCGCTCAGATAAATCTTTATATTTACTTTTAATTATTGCTGCTTGAGACTCAAGCGCTGCTAAATCATTTATAAGAATTTCATATTTCGATAATTCTGCCAACTAATTGCCTCTTAATGTAGCATTGAAATTTTTAGTTACTAAAGAAATTAAATTAACAAAATCCTTCTCAACTTCTTCTTCTTTCAAAGTTCGATTTTCATCAAAATATTCAAGAGAAAACGCCATGCTTTTTTTGCTATTTCCTAAAGATTCGCTCTCAAAAAGATCAAATAAATTAATTGATTTTAAGAGTGATGAACCTTTCTTTTTGATGAAGATTTTGACTTCTTCATAAGAAATATCCTTATCAAATATAAATGCAAAATCCCTAAAAATCTTGGGATATTTTAATGGCTCAATAAATGACTTTGAAGAATTTTCAATTTTACTGAATTCATCTAAATCAAACTCAAAACAATATACATCCTGATTTATATCAAATTTTTTAAGAACATCTTTCTTTATTTTACCACCAATACCGATTGGCTTTTCCTTATCGTTACCTTTGCCTAAAGAAAAGTTTTTTGTGTAATGATAATCGTAAATTGTATTTACATTGTGATAATATGAATCATTCAAAACATTGTCAAGCGAAAATTTAGAAATTATTGCATTTATGATTCCTTTTAGATAATAGAAATCAAAACTTCTTTCATCTAAATTCCATTCTTTTTCATTTAATTTTCCTGCAACAGCAATAATTATTTTTTTCTTTTCTTCGAAATCTTCAAATCTTTTTATTTCATTCTGAGAGATTTTATTAAACACATTTCCAATTTCAAAAAGCAATAGATTTTTCTCACCAACTTTTATGTTACTTGAAATAACTTGGAGCGCTCCTGGAATTAAAGATGTTCTAAGATAGGCCATATCTATGCTTTGTGGGTTTTGCAACGCTATTTTATTGCCAATCAAAGAAGCTAAACTTTCACTTTGCAACGGATTATTAATCATTTCAAATAGGCCCAAAGATATAGCTGCATCCCGAAATTTATTTACGAAGTTAGATTCATCAACTTTATGGCCAAGTGTAATATTTATTTTAGAAATTGTAGGAATATTATCATAGCCATAAATTCTTGCTATTTCCTCAATTAAATCTATTTCTCTTTCAATATCAGGACGGAAAGTTGGAACGGAAACATTTACGTATTCTTCAGTTTCTGAATTTATTTTTAATCCCAATCCATTCAAAATAATTAATACTTTTTCTTTTGAAATATCATAGCCCAAAATTCTTTTAATTCTATTAAATCTTAAACCAATTTCTTTTGATTCAATTTCATTCGGATATTCATCAATCACACCATCAGCAATTTCACCGCCGCTTAATTCTGATATTAACTGAGCTGCCCGCTCTGCTGCAAATAAAGTATTATTCGGATCAACGCCTCTTTCAAATCTGTATGAAGCTTCAGTTGACAATCCTAAATTTTTTGAAGTCCTTCTAACGCTTGACGAATTAAAGTGTGCACTTTCAATCAAAATGTTTTTTGTAGAATCAGATATTTCAGAATTTTCTCCGCCCATTACTCCGGCTATTGCAACGGGCTTCTCTGCATCGCAAATCATTAAAGTATTTTTAGGAAGTTTTCTTTCTTTTGAATCTAGTGTAGTAAAAGTTGATACATCCTCCGTGCTCTGTACAATTATTTTATTGCCCGCAAGCTTTTCCAAATCAAATGCGTGAAGCGGTTGCCCCGTTTCATACATAACATAATTTGTTACATCAACTATATTTGAAATTGGCCGTAAACCAATTGAAGTTAATCTTTTTTTAAGCCACTCAGGTGATTCTTGAATTTTTACATTTGTAACGACACATGAAGAATAACGTGGACAATTTTCTTCATCTATAATTTCTACTGATGCAAGTTCATTTATTTCTTGTGAAGATTTTTTTAACTGAATAGAAGGAAGTTTCAATTCTCGTTCAAATATTGCAGCAAGATCTCTTGCAACCCCTATATGTGAAAGTGCATCTGAACGGTTTGGCGTGATGGCAATTTCTAAAAATACATCATTTAAATTTAATGCTTCACTAATCGGCTTTCCTTCCTTCAAATCATTTGGAAGAACCATAATCCCGTCATGATTATCGCTAATTTCCAATTCAGCTTCCGAACAAATCATTCCAAAAGATTCAATGCCTCTAATTTTTGCTTTAGTAATTTTAAATTCACCTTTAGGAACAATAGCACCAATTTTTGCAAATACTACTTTTTGCCCGGCATCAACATTTGGAGCACCGCAAATTACTTGAAATTCTTCATCCCCAATGGATACTTTGCATAAAGAAAGTTTATCAGCATTTGGGTGTTTTGTTTTTTCATTAACGAATCCAACTACAAAATTTTCATACATTGCTGATTGATCAACAACATCTTCAACTTCAAGTCCGGACATAGTAAGCTTATCGACTATTTCTTTTGTAGAAATGCCTTTAAGATCGACATAATATTTTAACCAGTTTAATGAAATTTTCAATTTACTTACCCCGAATTAAAACTGTTTTAAAAATCTAAAATCATTTTCAAAAAAGACTCGAATATCGGTTATACCGTATTTTAACATCGCAGTTCGCTCTATACCCATTCCAAATGCATAACCAGTATATTTTTCAGGATCATATTTAACATAAGAATAAACATTCGGGTCAACCATTCCACAGCCGAGAATTTCAAGCCAGCCGGATTGCTTGCATACTTTGCATCCTTTCCCATGGCATAAAAAACAAGTTATATCCATCTCAGCACTCGGTTCAGTAAAAGGGAAAAAACTCGGACGAAAACGATATTTTAAATCATCACCATAAAATTGTTTTGCAAAAGCAACTAAGGTTCCTTTCAGTTCACTGAATGTGACATCAGTATCAACATATAAACCTTCAACCTGATGAAACATGCAATAGCTTCTTGAACTTACAGCTTCGTTACGGTAAACCCTTCCCGGCATTATTGCGCGAACCGGCGGCTGCTCTTTTTCCATCACCCTTATTTGTACAGGTGATGTATGAGTCCTTAAAAGAAAATCATCACTCACAAAGAATGTATCTTGCATGTCTCTAGCCGGATGATCCGGTGGAAAATTTAACGCTTCAAAATTATAATAATCCGATTCTAATTCAGGGCCTTCATAAATTGAAAAACCTAACCCTTTGAAGATTGTTTTAATTTCATCAAGAGTCTGGGTTAGAATATGTTTGCTCCCTACCTTCAGATTATAAGCAGGTAAAGTTAAGTCTAACTTTGCTTCGGTTGAAGAATTGGAAGATTCTATCTTCTCTTTTAATGAATTGAATTTTTCAGTTATATTATTTCGAAGTGAATTTAAATTTTTACCAAGAATTGGCTTTTCTTCCTTTGATGCACTTTTAAGATTTTCAAAAAGATCAGCAACCAAACCATTCCGGCTTAAAAATTTAATACGAACTTCCTCAAGCTTCTTTAAATCGGAAACGCTGGAAATATCTTTTTCAAAATCTTCGGATACGGATGTTATTTTTTTGTCAAGCATAGCAATCTTAAGATTATTTAAAGCAATACCCTCTTTAAAATAGAATAAACTATTTCAAGAGGGTATTAAAATTAGTTAGCGCTAAAATTCACAAGTTCAGTAAAAGTTGTAGGATTTTCAACAGCAAGGCTTGCTAAAATTTTTCTATTAACATTAACACCTTTTACATCAAGTGCATGGATAAGCCTGGAATAAGTTGTACCATTAGCACGAGCGGCAGCGTTGATTCTTGCAATCCATAATTGTCTGAATGTTCTCTTTTTTAATTTTCTATCTCTGTAAGCATGAACCCAGCCTTTTTCAACATGATTTTTTGCAATTGTATAGACTTTACTTCTTGAACCCCAATAGCCTTTTGCACTTTTTAATACTTTTTTTCTTCTTAGGTGTGCAGCTACTTTATTTTTTGAACGTGGCATATTGATCTTTCCTC
>CAZRMA010000241.1:0-6179 GCA_964600655.1 uncultured Ignavibacteriaceae bacterium | reverse complement strand
TGACATCACCTGTAATTGAATCCACATGGATGGTCTCATAAGGTTGCACAAGCCACGCATGCAAAAAATCATATCGTAAAGATTTATACGAAATATTAAACCTAAGAAAATCAAATAAAGGAGGATTATCGGAAAGGATCATCCGGTTTATATACCCATTGCCCCAAAGAATTCTTTCTCTTCCCAATTGGAGACTTACATGATCTTTCTGTAATCTCACATATCCCTGTGTGTTATCAAAAAAATTAATCTTCGTATGATTAAATGTAAAACTGCTTTTAACTCTCGGATCAAGTTCCGCAACTTGTCTGTTATGATATTGTGTGCCGTTTGAACCTTCAACTAAAAAACCAAGCCAATCTGAATACGACCCGTAAATATGTCCACCCAAATTTAATAGTAAGCTGTAATCCCCAATTTTTTGAGAGTAAATATGAGTTATGTCTCCGAAGAGATCAATATTCATTTTCGCCACAGAATCTCTATATGCGTACAAATGTTTTTCGTTGTACTTTTGAAAATTTTCAATAAATTTTCCCGGGAATTCTTTTAGATAGGAGTCAGGATTATTTTCTTTCATTCCTAATCGGACTTCCATCCTGCACAGAAATTCTATTTCTGCAGAAGATAACCGATTGTAATGTGAATCTATTTCCTTTAGAAGATTAATAACTCTTTGTTTTGAAAGAGGTAAGACAATATCATCATATTTCTCCAGGTTCCCTTTTACAAACATTTCCTTCAAAAACGGATAAACAGGATGATCTGCCGGAATAGTTTCTACCTGAGGAAAAATGTTAATAAAGCAAAGGAAGATTATCGAGCACGTTATTTTAATCAAAACCTAAATATTACCTTCATTACTAAACACAATGATAAATGTCTTAAAAAATACAACTAAATCCGAATAAAAATCTGCATTTTTGTAATATTCAAGTTCCATCTTTATACGTTGATCAGGGGTTAACATTTGCCTTCCGTTAATTTGAGAAATTCCAGTTACTCCTGGTTTAAAATTAAAAATTTTTCTTTGTTGTTCGGTATATTTATTTGTAATTGTAGGAATATCAGGACGAGGACCAACAATTGTCATTTCTCCTTTTAAAACATTTATAAAATTAGGAATTTCATCTATGCTCGTTCTTCTGAGAAATTTTCCGACCTTTGTAATACGCGGATCATTTATTTGGGTTAATTCAGGACCCACGTGCAAAGCATTATCCACCATCCCACGAAATTTAACCAACTTAAATATTTTACCTTTGTAACCCGTTCTTTCATGTAAAAAAAATGCAGGACCTTTGGATTCCAATTTAATAGCTATGATAGATAACAATAATATAGGAGAGGTAATAAAAAGTATGATGATACTTAAAAGTATATCCGTAATTCGCTTTACCCAGCTTCCCTGTCTACCCATATTTCAGCAGAACTATTTTTTATATTTTTGAAGCAATGAGGTTACAACTTCGATAACATAGTCGACATTTTCATCTGTCATTCCGGGATAAATTGGGAGTGAGACAAGTCTAGGAAAGACGGCTGAGGCTACGGGGAAATCACTATCTTTAAGATTGAAGGTTTCCTTATAATATAAGTGTTGATGAACAGGCATAAAATGAACTCCAGCTCCAACTTTATTATTTCTAAGTTCATCAATAAATCTGGCTCGATTGATATTTAACTTTTCAAGCTCCAATCGAATCGGGTAAAGGTGCCAGGAAGATTCACGATCCGGTTTAATTCCGTGGAGTTGAATCAAATCGTTATCCTTAAAATTTTCCGTATATCTTTTTGCAATATTTTTTCTGCACTCCCACATATGATCCACCTTTTTCAATTGAGGCAGACCAAGTGAAGCCTGTAAATCGGTAAAGTTATATTTATAGCCCGGAGCCACAACTTCATAATACCAGGATCCTGATTCGGTATACCTTTTCCAGGCATCCCTGTTAATACCGTGTAAACGCATGATTTTAACCCGCTCAGCTATCTCTTCATTATTAGTACAAATCATTCCACCCTCACCTGTGGAAAGAGTCTTTGTAGCATAAAAACTAAAACATGTCACTTCAGAAATATTACCAACCTTTTTACCTTTATAAGTTGCAGGTAACGAATGAGCTGCATCCTCCATAACCTTTAAATTATACTTCTTTGCAAGGTCCAGTATCTCATCCATATCGCACGGTTGACCGCCATAATGTACAGGTATAATTACTTTTGTTTTAGGTGTAATTGCTTTTTCAATGGCCTCAAGGGAGATATTAAGAGTATCCGGATCAACATCAACTATAACCGGTTTAGCTCCAAAATAACAAACAATCTCAGCGGTTGCTGGAAAAGTCATTGTTGGAACAATTACTTCGTCACCCTGTTTTAATCCGTACGCTTCTAAAGTAAGATGTCCGGCCGCTGTCCACGAACTGACTGCAACACCCTTTTTACATCCTATATAATTACCAAATAGCTCTTCAAATTTAATTGTTTTGGGTCCCATACTGAGCCAACCGGAACGTACAGTATCAACTATTTCATCAACTTCATCTTCGGAAATAAATGGTTTATGAAACAAAAGGAAGTCGTTTTGCATAGGCTTAAATGGTGTGCTTATTATTTATTAATATGAATGATTTAAAAATGAGTTAATTTACCCTGTAAAGCTAAAATATTTTATTGAATAAAAAAAAGGTTATACAATTTATAGCTTTTTGAAGTAAAATTCTAGTAAAAAATCATCAGAATTAATTTTGCACAAGTAATTATATAGCAGGAAATAAAATATATTTTTAGAAACCAAGTAGAAATATAATTTTTCATCTATTCTTATGGTATATCTAGAATCTACCTGATTTTTTAAAATGAAATCAGACTATATTTCCATATTTACCTAAAGAGAGAATAAGTAAAAAATTTTCAAAATCTACTAGCATATCCAATATAATTTTTAATGAATTCTTTAATATAAGATTAAATATTAAATTTAAGGTTGTGTTGGATTATAATTTCTTGCATAAAAGTTTAATCCTGAATATATATAGAAACCTGGTATTAAATAAATCATACAATGAAAATATCTGTTATTTTAACGAATAATAAAGCACTTTCTGAAATTGTTCGTATACTCCTATTAATATTGATAAAAATCATTAGATCATTAAAGAAACTTTTTACACAAAAAAACTCAGATTCTATTGTTATTATTGCATTCCGAAAATTAGGAGATTCTGTTTTTACCATTCCGGCACAAAGGGAAATTTATAATTTTTTTTGTAAGGATGTTTATATTTTTTGTTTCGAAGAATCCAAACCAATATTTGAATATTTTTTTGATTCAGAATTTATAATTCCTTTCGCACATTCTGATTTTTATTTCAATAGTAGAATGGTCAAAGGCAAGATTCGAAAAAAATTGAACAAATTAAACCCTCAAAAAATATTTGATTTTACTGGTTCAACAATTTCGGCCTCACTGCTTATCAATTCTAACGCTACTGATATTATTGGAATAAATGAAAGTTATTATGAAGCAATTTATACCAAATATTTACCTTTTAGGAAACTTCCTCATATTATGGATATGTACCTAGATATTGTTCAATGTGAGATTCCGCCATATACCGATACTATTAAGAAGTTTGATATTAAATTGAATAAGGATGGATATATCCTAATTCATCCTTTCGCGGGTTGGAAAGCAAAAGAATGGAATCTTAAAAAATTCATTGAACTTGCTGATCAAATAAATCAGAGATATAGAATAATTATTATTGCTGAGCAAGGCAGATTAAATGATGAAATAAAGCGAGATATTTTTAACCTTGGAATAGATATTTATGAATCAAGAGACATTTACGAACTGATAAAAATCATTAATGGGGCTTCAATTATTATTTCAAATGATTCAGGTCCGCTTTATATAGCTAGTATGCTGGGGAAACCCACATTTACAATTTATGGTCCGACTAATCCAAAATATTCACTACCATACGGTAAAGACCATGATTTCATTCAGGTGAATCTTAAATGTTCTCCTAAAGATAATGCTCAGTATTGTTTTACAAATGCGGGAAGAAGAGACTGTCCGGCTTTTGAGTGTATGAATATATTATCAGTTCACTCGGTATATGTAAAAGTCAATTCATTTATTAAAAAATTTAACATATCAGAAAGATAATAAAAGCGGTATTGAATCATTTTATTAACTAATTCTTATATAATGTAGAAAATTAATTATTTTGGTAGATTAATGAAGATACTAATGCTAGCCGATTCTGCTTCAGTCCATACTCAGAAGTGGGCCAATTCCTTGGCTGACAATGGGATGAATATTTATCTTTTCGGTTTAAGTGAGTTTGACAAACATCTTTTTAATGATAAAATAAAACTCGAAACACTTAATTCATCTCTCAAAATTAAATCCCGATCCGACGGATCACTGGTAAAAATCGTTTACCTAAGGGCCTTACGGAGAATTAAAAATATCATAAAAACTTTCAAACCGGATATACTTCATGCTCATTATGCCTCAAGTTTTGGCCTGCTTGGGGCCTTAACTAATTTTCATCCTTATATAATTTCTGTTTGGGGATCAGATATTTATAATTTCCCAGAAAAAAGTATTATTCACAGGTATATAATAATGTATTCTCTTTCGAGAGCTAATAAGATATTATCCACCAGCAATTTTATGGCGCACAAAATTAGACTATATACTAAAAAAGAGATCGAAATAACTCCTTTTGGTATTGACATTAAAAAATTCAGACAGATGAAAGTAAAATCTGTAATCGATAAAGGTTTAGTAATTGGAACAATAAAAACTCTCGAAAAAAAGTATGGAATTGAATATTTAATTAGAGCGTTCACAAAGGTTAAAAGCAAACTTCCCGAATTGGAATTAAAATTGTTAATAGTTGGTAGTGGTAGTTTAGATAAATATTTAAAAGAGTTGGTATTTAAACTAAACATACAAAAAGATGTTGTTTTTACTGGATTTATAAAAGCTGATAAGGTTCCCGATTATCATAATATGATTGATATTTATGTTGCAGTTTCTGTTGAAGATAGTGAGAGCTTCGGAGTGGCAATTCTTGAAGCCTGTGCATGTAGTAAGCCAGTTATAGTTTCTAATGTTGGTGGCCTCCCTGAAGTTGTTGATGATGGCAGCACAGGACTTATTGTTCATAAGGAGGACTCTGAAACTCTATCTGAGGCAATTATAAAACTAATTTTGCACCCTGAACTCAGATTACAATATGGAGAAATGGGAAGAAATAAAGTTGTTAATGAATATGACTGGAATGATTCAGTAAACAAAATGGTTTCAATTTACAATTCCATCATGAGTAAGAACATGAATATGAGAACTTGATTCATTAATTATTTAATATTGTATTAATAACCTTTTATTATAATTAAGATTTAACAAAATGGAGAAAATTTCGATAATAATTCCTTGTAGGAATGAAGAAAAGTATATAGCAATATGTCTGGACTCAGTGTTGATGAATGATTACCCAAAAGAATTTATGGAAGTTTTTGTAATTGATGGTGAAAGCACAGACAAAACAAGAGAAATAATTAATCAGTATACACAAGAATTTAGTTTTATTCATATGCTTATTAATATAGAACATACTGCTTCATTTGCATTAAACATGGGTATCAAGCATTCATCAGGGGAATATATTATTAGATTAGATGCACATGGGGAAGTACCCCCGAATTATTTTTCTGAACTCATTAAATGGAGCAAAAAATTAAATGCTGATAACATAGGTGCAATGTGGAAAACCGAGGTCTGGAATAAGAACAAAAAATCCTTGGCTATACGTAATGTTCTTACAAACAGGTTTGGTGTTGGAAATTCTTATTTCAGAACTGGCACTGATTCCATTAAAGAGGTAGATACAGTCCCTTTTGGTTGTTATAAACGAGAAACTTTATTTAGGACAGGTTTATATGATGTGCGATTAATAAGAAATCAAGATATAGAATTAAACAAAAGGCTAAAAAGAAATAATGGAAAGATCTATTTACTGCCACATATATATAGTATTTATTATGCACGAGAAACTTTTAGTAAAATAGCACAAAATAATTTCCAGACTGGGCTGTGGAATCTATTAACAATTTATTATACAAGAAGATTGAATTCTCTAAGTCTCAGACATTTA
>CAZRMA010000240.1:0-6197 GCA_964600655.1 uncultured Ignavibacteriaceae bacterium | reverse complement strand
CGGCACCGCCTGATAAAAATTGCAGTTGTAATGAATGTCCCTATATGAAGTTAAATACACTTGAAAAATTATACGAATGTATGAAGCACAAAACGCCTCAGATAATAATGGAAAGAGACTTAATGAACGCCGCATTAATTCCAATTGAACGTATGCTTGAGATGAGTTAATTTTTATTCAATATTATTTTGAAGGTAGTTCCTTCGCCAATTGAGGAATTCTTAACGAAGATTTTACCATCGTGATAACCTTCTATTATCCTTTTGGAAAGGCTTAATCCTAAGCCCCAGCCTCGACGTTTAGTGCTGTAACCAGGCCTAAAAACATCTTTTCGTCTTTTCATGTCAATTCCTTTTCCGTTATCTGAAACATCAACTTCAATAGTTTTTTTGCTATCAATGACTTCTACTGATATTTTACCTTCTTTACTGTCAATTGCATCTAAGGCATTTTTTACAAGGTTTTCGATTACCCAACCAAATAATTCGGAATTTAGTTGAGCAGTTGCTTCTGAATTTCCAGAAATTGTTAATTCTACACTTTTTCCACTTTGAGGAAGCCGTCTTTGAAAGTAATCAGTAATTTTTTTTACTTCATCAAAAACAACACATTTTTTTAATTCTGGAGACGCCCCAATCTTTGAAAATCTATAAGTTATTTTACTGAGTTTTTCAACATCATTTGAAATTTCTTCGGCAACGTCTAATACTTTATCAGGCTCTTTATAATTTATTTTTAACATTTCCAGCCATCCCATTAAACTTGAGATGGGAGTTCCAAACTGATGTGCTGTTTCTTTTGCCATACCTACCCAAATATTACTTTGCTCACTCTGTTTAATATTGCTAAAGCCTATATAACCAATAATTATAAAAAGTGTTGCAATTATAATCTGTAAATATGGATAAAACTTTAATTGATTAATTAAGTCCGAATCACCATAATGAATTTTTTGAAATATGATAGTGTCTTCATAAGACACAATAATGGGGGGATTAACTTCATCCATTTCTTTTAATTTTTTTTCAAAAAAGTTTTCGAGCTCATTGTTAGAAAGTGATGAATCATATTTTATATTTCTAATGTTTTTTACATCCGATCTTGAACTCAAATCAACTTTATCGTCTGCATCAGTAAGTACTAAAGGGAAATCAATTGGTTTAATAAAATTATCGAAAAGGAAGGTAATATCAGTTTCAGTAGATGAAGAATTGGCAATGTGCTCTATAACTTTTGCATACATTTCTACAATCTGCCGTTCTTTAGTCTGTAGCTTTCCAACTAATGCTTGCGTATAAAATAATGTTCCTCCTGCAATCAGAACAGCAATAACAAGAAGAATGATTTTAATATTTACTGAGGCTGGCCCCCCGGACATTTTCATATTTTGGTATTCCTATTAATTGAACAGTAAATTTAATTTTTCCGGTGAGATAATATCAAGGGAAATTTCCGTAAGAACTAATTGTGGAATTTAATTTCGATCTATAATTATTTTACTCTACGAAAAATGTCTGTTTTCGTTTCGGCCCAATTGAAACGATACTAATTTTCATCTTTGACTGCTTAGCGATAAACGATAAATAATCTTTAGTATTTTCAGGAAGTTCATTATAAGAAGAACACTGTGATAAGTCCTGTTTCCAACCAGGCAAAGTTTCATAGATTGGTTCTACATGAGCTAATCTTTCCATATCTGTTGGAAAAGTTTTTAATGGTTTTCCATCATACATGTACCCAGTACATACCTTAATACTCTCAAATTCGCTTAACACATCAAGCTTTGTAATTGCTACGGAATCAATTCCATTTATCATTCTCGAGTAGTTAACTAAAAATGCATCGAACCACCCGCACCTTCTTGGCCTTCCAGTAGTTGCTCCATATTCGGCTCCGACTTTTCGTAATCTTTCCCCATCATCATCTAGTAACTCAGTTGGGAATGGGCCATTTCCTACACGAGTAGTGTAGGCTTTAACAATTCCTACTACATCAGTTATTTTTGTAGGTGGAATACCGGATCCAGTACAAGCACCGCCTGAAGTTGGATTAGAAGATGTAACATAGGGATATGTGCCATGATCGACATCCAGTAAAGCGCCCTGAGCGCCTTCAAGTAAAATTGATCTTCCATTAGTTATTGCCTGATTCAAAAATGAAGGGACATCTTTTATATATTTATCAATTTTTTTGTCAAACTCAAGATATTCTTTTACTATTGCCTCAACATCTAATTCCTTCTGATCGTAAACTTTTTTAAGAAGATTATTTTTCTCAGCAATGTTTTCTCTAATTTTTGCTTCAAGAATTTTTCTGTTTAATAGGTCAACTATTCTTATACCTTTCCTGGCCACCTTATCAATATAGCACGGCCCAATTCCTCTTCCGGTTGTCCCAATTTTATTTTCCCCGCTTTCACTTATGGAATCTAACAGTTTGTGATATGGCATTATTAAGTGTGCATTTTGACTCACGAATAATCTTCCATCCACACTAATATCGTGATTCTCCAAAAATTTTATTTCCTCAAGAAGGGCGGTAGGATCAATCACCACCCCATTACCGATTACACAGATACATTTTTCTCTCAAAATTCCAGAAGGGATTAAATGAAGAATATATTTATTATCTCCGATTTCAACAGTGTGTCCGGCATTTGCGCCGCCTTGATATCGAACTACTATATCATACTTTTCACTTAGTATATCGACAATTTTCCCTTTACCTTCGTCACCCCACTGGCTGCCGACAAGGATTGTAACACTCATCTAAATTCCCTTGTTTAGTTTAAAAATTAGTTAAATATTTTTTGATTTGACTTAATTCGAAATAAAATTAAATAATAAGCAAAATAAAACTCCGAATACATATTCGGAGTTATTTATCAAAATATTAAAAAGTATTGAATTTAACCGAAACTTTTTAATGCTTCATCTAACGTTTCATAAAATTCAAATATTGTAATAAGCTTTGTTATAATTAATAAGCTTTCGATCTTATCTGTTACTTTTGCCAATTTTAAATGGCCCTCAGCTTTTTTCATAGTTGTTAAACCGCCTATGAGCATTCCTAAGCCGGAGCTATTCATAAATTTTACAGCACCTAGATCAACCACAATATTTTTCTTGCCTTCGTCAATGAACTTATGCAATAAGTCATTAAATTCCTTAGTATCATCTCCCCCCATTACATTCCCTTTAAGTTCAACAACAACAGCGTTGTACTGTTCGGTTACATTTGTTTTCATGAAGAACTCCTAAAATTTTTCGGCTCAATTTACTTAGAAGGTTGTTTTTATGCAAGTTAAGTCGCCACAATTAATAAATTAAAGTAAAAGTTTTTTATATTTCCTTTTATCAAATTTCAATCTTATATCTGTGGAACAAACCAAAAGCCAATGCGTCTAAAATGAAGAAAATCAAAAGGAATATAAAAATAGCTTTACAAAATCCTCAAATATTGAATTTAGATGAAGACTTTTCTTTAATAAAACAATTTATAGAAGGCGATGAATCGGTTTTTAAGAGTTTGGTCCAACGCCATAAAGAAAAAGTCAGGAATATAATTTATTTGACGATCGGAAACGTAGATGTAGTAGATGATATTGCACAAGAAGTATTTATAACAGTTTATAAAAATTTAAATAAGTTTCGGTTTGAGTCGCAGTTCACGACATGGCTTTATAGGATTACAATTAATAAATGTAAAGATTATTTGAGAAAAGTTAAGATACGAAGAATATTTATTCCAATAGACGAACAGCATAATAATTACAGCTACGACTCAAGCCACGAAAATAAAGACACGGCAGAAGTTGTTAGAAAAGCAATTGCCAAACTACCCGAAAAATTAAAAGTTCCTTTAATGTTAAAAGATATTGAAGGAATGAGTTATCAAGAAATTGCAGATACAGTTGATTGTGAAATTGGAACAGTAAAGTCAAGAATTTTCCGTGCTCGTGAAGGTTTAAAAAATATTTTAAAGCCTTTAGAGAGGGAGTTATTAACATGAAAACAGAAAAATTGCATAAAGATTTAGAACTTTTGTCAGCATATGTTGATGGAGAACTTTCCGATAATGAAGCAAGAGAAGTTGAGCAAAAAATTAAGCTTTCCGAAAAATTAAATAAGCAAGTTGAAGAAATAAGAGAGTTAAAAAAACTTACTTCATCTTCGTTTACTAAAATTCCGGAATCTCCATTTTTCGAAACTAAATTGATTGCGGAGATTGTAAGGTCCAAAAAACCGTCTGTTAAGTTTAGGAAATGGTCACCAATTGCAGCGATTTCAGTTTTAACAATTGCGCTAATGTTCGTTTTAAAACTGAACCCTGGTTTGTTTCAAAAGTTTGTTGAAGACCAGAAATCAAACATAGCCGGATTTTATACTGAGAATTTAAAGCCGCTTTTATTCGCAGCTAACCTTAATAATGAAGACATTTTTAATTTTGCTTTTTATAATCGACTACCTCTTGATAAAACGAACCAAAAATATCTCAGTCTTGGGTACGAGCCAAACGGCAAGGAATATTTTGAAATTAAAAAAACTTCAGATTTAAATAGCAATGAAAATACTCTTGCTAAGTTCACTTCTGCATTAAAATTGAGTGATGAGCAGAAAGATGCAATGGATTCGATTCTTGAAACATATGCTGATGATTTGCAGGGACAAGTTTTGGTTAATGAAAATAATACTGTTGCAATAAATCCTAACTTATGGAATTATAATAAAGCAATTCTTGCTGATCTTTTATCTTTTGCAGAGCATGTAAACAAAAAAGAACTTTCCAAAATAGTTCCAGCTAAGTTTAGTTACGATCGCTCATCTGTTAAAAATATGGTTCGCACTGTTAAGGCTTCAAATAACAGTGAATATATATTCCTTACTCCCGATACTATCTTTTATGAATCTTATACTTTTGATAAAGATAAGTTCAGAAAAGAAATGGCTCAGATGAAGGAGGAAATGAAAAAAGGTTTAGCGGAAGTTCAAAAAGAATTTAAAAATGTGAATTTCGAAGTTAAGCTTGATAGTAATTTTGCTAAATTGAAAAAGAATATTACTAAGAATCAAAATTTTAATATTTGGTTAGATTCTAACACATGTAAAATTAATTTGTCACAAATTCAGATCCCGAAAATAAATTTACCAGATTTTGATAGTCTTGGGGAACACCTTGGTGAAATTACTAAACATTTAAAATCTTTTAGCTTTAACTTTCCTAAGAATGGTCAAATCAATGGACACTATCATTTTAAAGTTGATTTCGGTGATTCTTCTAATTCAGTTGATTTAAATTTTAATGCTCCAAATGCTGATTCCTTAGCAAAGATTGAAAAATTCTTTAGTGATTCACTTGGACATAAGTTAAACAAGAATTTCTTCAAAAAATTTAAAAATTTTAATTTCAATCCGGATTCCCTTGCAAGTATGTTCAATTTTTTTGATGATGATTCTGTAATGGTAATCGATCGTGATATGTTCCAAAAGCAAATGGAAGGCATTCAAAAGCAGATGGAAAGATTCCAGGAGCAAATGCAAAAGCTTCAAGAAAATATCCAAAAGAATACTCCTGAACATCCGAAAGGGAAGAAGAAATCAATTGAGATTTAATCCACCAGGTTTGTTAAAAGTTTAAATACCGTCAAAGAGTTAAATTTTGGCGGTATTTTTTTTGAAAATGCTACTATTTAAGTCAGCCATCCCAGATTTTTTCCGTTTATAATTCTTTTCTTTACATAAATACAATTTTCTTATATTTTAACATTGGATTCAAACGTTTAACGTAGAAAGCCGAGTTGAACGGCTTCTATTTAACATTATTTAGCGAACATGAAATTTAATTTAAAGATCAATATAAAAAGTTTAAAATTTCAGGCTTTTGTTAGCTCTGTACTGCTGCTTTTTTTCTTTAAATTATTTTTTTCACCTGCCCCAAACATTTATGTAAAAATTTTAAATGAAATTTTGGTTATAACCACTTCAGTAAGCTTTATAGTATATATGATTGAACTAATGCGTTCAAAAACTATAAATCCGCTGACTATGGTTATGAGCGTAGGCATTTTAAATGCGTTCATATTTTTTCTTTTGGTTTTTTCAGATTCAATTCTTACCGGCTTATTTGATAACATTAAAGAAACTATAACCCGACCGGGAATGGCATATTCCATTATTTCATTTGTTTATGTGTTTGTA
>CAZRMA010000239.1:0-6246 GCA_964600655.1 uncultured Ignavibacteriaceae bacterium | reverse complement strand
CAAACTGGTACAATCCTGATATAACAGCAGTGCTGCCTGTTAGCAGTGATTTATCTTTTGCAAAAGATGTGGAGGGGCTTTCAGGGTTAGCTGCATTGAGAAGTACTTATGTAAAAGCTGATAAGCTGAGGCGGGTTGAAATAAGGTTCGGTGAATACGGCAAAGCTTACAGATATTTAAATGGATATATTGGAAGTACAATTTCCAGGAGAAGTTCTTACCCATATGCTGAAGCAGTGGCCGCAAGCGATACAGTTGGAAAAGGGACGGTTGGAAAACTTGGGCAAGGGTTTGTTGATGTTCCTTTTACAGCCTGGATTCAAGATTTTTCTACTGAGACTGGGGGCTATGGTGAAACAAGGCAATTAGAGGTTGGCTTTATTGAAAAGGCTTCCAACATTGGCGGAAAGCCTGATGGAAATTGGGATCCTGGAACTGATATCAAAACATCAGGTGAATATATTCTTATTTTTAATTCTACTTACGATCCGAATGGAGGGAATAAAATTTTAAAAGGCGGATATCAGGATGGTCAAACTGTTGTCTGGGCTGATTTACGGGGTGGAAATAATTACAAAATACCTGCTGCAGCAAATGTAACCAAAGAAGATCTTAAAATTGCTGCTTCTCCTTATTTTAATACGTTATATGTTTTGGCAGTTCAAAAGATGAATGCTCAAAATAATTTTATTTCAGGAGATAAATTTATTATTCCTGTTGAAACATACCCATATACGCCAGCCGACGTTTTTACTTTCAAAACAAGCGAAGGCGGAAAACTAACTGATGAACAAGAAAGAACCATTTTCGATAGGGTTAATGTTTTCCCAAATCCTTTATATGGATTTAATGCGGCCACAAGCTATACGAATAGTTCACCTGATGAACCGTTTGTTACGTTTTCGAATCTGCCTGAAGAAATAACAATTAAAATTTATACACTTTCCGGCACTCTAATTAGGACATTAACTACGGCGGATAAAAGTGCTTTATCTTCTCCATTTATACAGTGGAATCTTCAAAACGAATCAGGTTTAAGAGTTGCATCAGGATTATACATAGCAATTGTCTCGTCGCCCAAGTATGGAGATAAAATTTTGAAATTTTCATTAATACTTCCTCAAAAACAAATTCAGAAGTATTGATGATTTTAGGAATTAGACAGAATAGTATTCTGTCAAAACTAATTGAGTAATCGGTAGGAGTTTTAAAAAATGAAAAAAATATTTCTAATTTTTTTAATGCTGCTAACAGCAATTCCGCTTTGGGCAGGAGATCCGGCCCGAAAAGGAACAACTGGTGCTGAAGAACTTTTAATCCCTGTTGGAGCGAAAGGCATTGCTACTGGCGGGGCAATGTTGGCAACGTTAACAGGATTAGAATCAATATATTATAATCCGGCAGGTTTGGACTTAAGCAATCAGACGGAAGCAATGTTTAGTTATATGAATTACATTGCGGATATAAATGTTTCTTACTTTGCCGCTTCAGCCAGTTTAGGTGAACTAGGTTCTGTTGGTTTAAGTTTTAAAACTTTTGACTTTGGAGATATTCCAATTACTACCAACGATTTCCCCGATGGAACAGGTTCAACTTATTCACCTTCATTTTTAATAGTGGGGCTAACCTATTCAAAAATAATTACTGATCGTGTTTCCATAGGCACAAATTTAAAATTAATATCCGAATCTATACAGGATACAAAAGCCACCGGTGTTGCTGTTGATTTTGGAGTTCAATATAGATTTAATTCTCAGTTTTATTTAGGTGCTTCTTTAAAAAACATTGGGTCGAACCTTGTTTATTCAGGACCAGAACTTCAGTCTAGCACAACCATACAAGGAACTGATGCCGGCACATCAGGGGGTATCTATGAAGTTGTTGCCGAGGAATTTCAAATTCCGAGTTATTTTGAATTAAGTTTAGGTTATAATTATAATTTTAATGATCAAAACAATATTTTGTTAGGCAGTACTTTTACAGCAAATAATTCATTAGAAGATAAAATGAATTTTGGTATGGAGTACGGATTTCTTAAAACATTGTTTTTGAGAGCTGGATACAATATGCTTATCGGTGCTTCTGCGGACCAGTCAATTTTTGGATTTACTGCTGGTGCAGGAATAGATTATCTTGTTGGGAATGGGTTAGGGGTGACATTTGATTATGCTTTTAGAGATGTTAAAGATTTTCCAACCGCCAACCATATATTTACCGTAAAATTATCATTGAAATAGTCAAAATACTGTTTTAAGTTAAGGCATCGAAGTAGGGGTCTTTTTTATTTATTAAATATAAAGAGTTAAATGAAAACAAAAATCACTTTTTTCTTCTTTCTTTCTTTTTTGTTCGTTTTAGTTAATTTCAGTTCAATTGCGCAGCAGAATAATTTAATATTTGATTATGATTACGCAGAATTCGGGTATGATAGTACCTCAAATTATGTCGAGTTTTATTATTCTTTTGATCAAAATTCATTGACAAAAATTCAACAGGATACCGGTTTAGTCGTGGAAGGAATTCTGCACATAACCCTGGAAAATGCAGCTACTCATAAAAAAGTAGTAGATAATGATTGGAAAATTTCCTATAAGGTTGCTATCGATACTGCAAATAGTGATAAAAGTTTAATTGGTGTAATTGGATTTATAGTTCCGGTTGGGGATTATAGCTCTATAGTCAGTGGGCGTGATGCTGCCGATTCTACTACCGCAAGAATTTATAAGGAGTCTTTTTCTGTTAAGCCGATGATAAGTGCAAATCTTGCTGCCAGTGATATAGAAATTTCCTCCAAAATAATTCAAGACAGTCCAAACGAACATTCAGTATTTTATAAAAACACTTTTGAAGTGATTCCTATTCCAACTTGTGTGTTTGGAGGGAATTTGCCCGTCGTTTTTTATTACTGCGAACTTTATCAGTTGAACAAAGGCGATTTAAATACACCGTTAAAATTGAGGTTGATGGTGTTTAATAGTAAGGGTAAAAATATATACAGTAAAACTAAAGAGATTAGTAAAAAAATTAGTTCCCGAGTTGAGGTGGGAACTATTCTGGTTAATAAGTTTCAAACTGATTCCTACACTATGATCTTGTCTTTGATAGATACGTCAACTAATGTTGGAATAAATTCATCAAAGAGATTCTATGTATATAACCCTGATATAGTTGCTACAGATACTTCTTTAGGTACTCATGAGGATATGTTAAGCAGTACATTTACTGTTATGTCTGAGGAGGAGGTTGACTTGCTTTTTGCTCAATCAAAATATATTGCCACTTCAAATGAAATAGATCAGTTCGACAAAATTTCTGAATTAGCAGGTAAACGAAAATTTTTGTATGAATTTTGGAAGAACCGTGATCCCGACACTTCAACGCCAGGGAATGAATATTTCAATAAATATTTTGCCCGAGTGAAGGAGAGTAATCAGAAGTATGGTACAATTTCACGGAAAGGGTGGAAAACTGATCGGGGAAGAGTATATATTTTGTACGGTGAACCAAGTGAGATTGAAAGATACCCGAATCAAATTGACGGCAAACCATATGAAATTTGGCATTATAATGATCTTGAAGGTGGTGTGTTATTTGTTTTTGCAGATCTGACTGGTTTTTCGGATTATCAGCTGCTGCATTCTACCAAACGCGGCGAAATAAGGGATGATAACTGGGCAAATAGAATTTCTTCATTCTAATTTTTGCCAAGTTTAAAAAAATTAAGGGATGGTAATTTAACCATCCCTTTTTTTATTTAAATCAAATATTAATATCTTTTTATAGCTAAATTTGAGTAGAAGATTGAATTATAAAAACTAATTGCAAAATAAAATCGAATACATATTATTTTTAAGTTTAAGCTGGTTTTTAAGGCTATTTAAACTTAATACTGCCCGGAAATTTGCTTTGGTAATTGGCTGTATCTTTTATTTTTTAATTCCTATCAGAAAAAAAGTTGTTTTGGATAACTTGCATCATGCCTTCCCCGATTATAATGAAAAAAAAATAAGAAGAATAGCATTTGGAGCTTATAAAAATTTTTCAATCGCTTTAATTGAAATCCTATATATGCCGAAATTAACTCGTACTGAAATTGAAAATACCGTTGTTTGTGAAAACCCCGAATTAATAGTAAGCCGATTTAATGAAAAAAAAGGAGTTATTTTACTTTCTGCTCATTTTGGAAACTGGGAGTACATTGCCATGTCTGTCAGCTCCCGTATACATATACCATTTACGGTTATAGTGAAGCCCCAGAGAAATCCATTTGTTAATGATTGGATGAATAAAAATAGAATTAAATTTGAAAATAAAATTGTTTCACTTGGGATTTCTATACGTAACGTCTACCAGGAATTAAAAAATAAAAATGTTGTTGCTATGGTCGCTGACCAGCGCGGGCCTGCAGAGGGAACAAAGCTTGAATTTTTTGGAAGAAAAACTTCCGTATACACAGGGCCGGCAATATTATCTTTGAAAACCGGGGCACCAATAATAATGGGAGTTCCAATTAGGCAAAAAGACTATTTATACAGAACAAAATTAATTGAAATAGATTCTCAGAATTTACCTGATGATTATGATGGAAAAGTTTTGGAATTAAGTAAACGTCACATGAATTATTTGGAAAGTGTTATAAAAGAAAATCCTGAACAATGGTTCTGGATGCATAAACGATGGAAACATTAATCTAGATGGAAAAAATATTAGTGATTCAAACTGCGTTTATCGGCGATGCCGTTTTAACTTTGCCGATGATTCAGAAATTAAAAGAAAAATTCACAAACAGCGAAATTCATGTAATAACAATTCCGGCAACTGCTGAGATATTTTCCGCCTCGCCTTTTATTGATGAAGTAATTATTCTTGATAAAAAAGAAAAACACAAATCATTATTTGCACTATTAACGTTTTCTAAAAATTTAAGAAATAATAATTATACAAAAATATATTCACCGCATCGTTCGTTCAGATCTTCATTACTGGTCATGTTGTCTAGAGTAAAAGCGACTTATGGCTTCTCGAACAGCAGTTTAAGACATATCTACAAATATTTAATTGACTATAAACAGGAGCATCATGAAGTGCAAAGAAATCTTGATTTGATTGATTATGACTATCAAAAGGATAATTGGAAAATTTTACCTCAGGTATCTGTTCCGGAAAAAATTAAACAAAATGTGAGCAGTTTCTTTGGAGAATTAAATAATAATTATCAATTTGCGGCAATTGCCCCAGGAAGTGTCTGGGAGACAAAGAGATATCCATTAGAATATTATGAAGAGATGATTAAATTTTTAATTGATAATTCTTTTTTCGTATTAATAATAGGAGGCAATTCGGATAAAGATTTGTGCAGCCAGCTTGCCGACAAATTTACAAATAATGTTATGTCTATTGCTGGGAAATTTTCATTGATAGGTTCAATTGAAATATTAAAAAGAGTTAAGATATTAATTTCAAACGATAGCGCTCCAACACACTTTGGTATGTGCGCCAATATTCCGACGTTAACTTTATATTGTTCAACTGTATCGGAATTTGGTTTTTCGCCTTACAATTCAAAAAGTAATTTTTTAAGTTTTGACGATTTAAATTGTAAACCTTGCGGAATTCACGGTTACCATGAATGTCCAATCAAAACATTTGATTGCGGATACAAATTAACGCCGCATATTGTGAATAATAAAATATTGGAAATGTTAAATGATCAAAGTTAAAAAAGCTGAGTTAATAAATATTGATGATGATATTGAAGAAGCTGTTAATTATGCAAAAAAAATATTTTTAGAAGGAAAGATTTTTATTTATCCAACCGACACTATTTATGGTTTTGGAGCAAATCCTTTTAACGGAGATGCGATAGATAGAATTAATGAAATCAAACGAAGAGAAATGGGGAAGATGTTCATTTTATTAATTTCTGATATACAAACACTTCAAAAATATGTTGATATAAAAAGAGAAAAACATCTCGACTTTTTAAATGCTATGTGGCCTAACCCAATTTCTTTTGTGCTTAATTTGAATAAAGATACCAGTGAAATTCTAAATTCTCCAACTGCTGCTTTTAGAATACCAAACAACAGATTTTGTTTGAAGTTCTTAAAAGAAATTAAAATGCCACTGATATCCACCAGTGTTAACAGAAACCAGCATCAACCCTTAAATAATATTGATTTAATTGAACAGGAATTTGATGAAGAAGTTGATGCTATATTTTATACCGGCAAGAAATCATTTTTT
>CAZRMA010000238.1:0-6264 GCA_964600655.1 uncultured Ignavibacteriaceae bacterium | reverse complement strand
AACTTCAACCATTTATTTACGAAGTTTGTTATTTTATATTTGAATATCAAAATAATAAATTAAGTTTAAATTTATGACAGTTAAATTTACTAAAAATTTTTTGAGCCTTTGTTGCTCTATATTCCTGCCGCTTTTTTTGATTGGCATATTGGCATTGCAATCGTGCAAAAACGAATCGCCTGTAAATTATAATAGGGTTGTGATTGGGATTGATTCGGACGTTGAGTCGATGAATCCACTTTTCACCTTCACATTAAATGAAGGACAAATAACTGAATTGTTATATGCAAGTTTAGTAAAACATGATTGGGATGATGAAACTGGTGAGTTGAAACCATCGCCCATGCTTGCAAAAGAATGGAAGTGGAGTGACGACTCTCTTTCGGTTACATTTAAATTAAGGGATAGTTTAAAGTGGAGGGATGATAAGCCAATTACGTCTGATGATATTGTTTTTTCTTTTGACCTATATTCTGATCCGGATATTCAAAGCAGGCTATACGGCAGTTTTGAAAAATTTGCTTTAACAAAAGACTCGCGCATAGATCTCAAAAAAACTTTTAATGTAATAGATTCGCGGACAATTAAAATTAATTTTATTAAGGGTTCGGCCCCTTCTTTATTTGATATTGATTTGCCAATTATTCCTAAACATATATTTGAAAAATTTGATAGGAAAAATATTGTAACACTCGAAAAGGGTGTAAACTCTATCACTTCAGGACCCTTTTATCTTGGGGGCTGGGATAAAAATCAAGCAATATTTTTAAAAGCTAATCCGAAATCATTTCTGTATAATCCAGACAATGTTGGCGAAATAATTTTTAAAATTGTTCCGGATTATAATTCAAGATTAACACAATTGAAAAAAGGTGAAATTGATTTAATGGAAGACGTTAAGCCTGATGATGCCGGTGACCTTGAAACTTCTGATAAAATCAATATTTCTTCAGTTAAAGGAAGAAGCTATGATTACATTGGCTGGAATAATATTGATTCGAAACTTTATGAAAGCAAAAAAATAATAAAGCCTAATTTTTTATTTGGATCTGCAAATGTTCGAAAGGCGCTAACTTACGCAATTAATAGAAGTGAAATTGTTTCGGAATTCTTAAATAATAAAGGAAGTGTAGCTGTAAGTCCTGTATCTGATATATTTAAAAACGCGTTCAATAATGAAGTCCATACTTACGATTATAACCCATCGCAGGCAAAAGCTTTGCTTAAAGAAGAAGGTTGGGAAGATATTAATAAAGATGGAATTTTAGAAAAAGATGGCAAGAAATTTTCATTTACACTTAACTACCCTTCTGGAAATCCGCTTCGAGAATTTGCATCTACAATTATTAAAAATAATTTAAAAGCTGTCGGAATTGATGTAACAGTTTCATCAATTGAGCCCGGAGTATTTTTTGAAAACGCTTTTAACAGAAAATACGATGCCTGGATGGCCGGATGGGTGATTGCAGTTCCTCTTGATTTAAAACCTTCGTGGTATTCCAATCTTGACGAAACGCCAATGAATGTATATGGTTACCAAAATAAAAAAATTGATAAGTTATTGTTACAACTCGACTCTAAAATTTCTATTGATGAAAAAAATGATCTCTATAAAAGATTTCAAAAATTAATTCATGAAGACGAACCGGCAACCTTTTTGTACTGGATTGACGATATCGTTGCATATAATAATAGAATAAATAATATTACAATTTCACCTTTGGGAGCGGTTCAAAAATGCTGGGAGTGGAAAGTTGTTCAATAAATATAGTGACAAGATTCAACTATTGTACAGTTAGATTTTATTGAATGAAGAAAAATACTTTAATACTTATTGTTAAAAGAATTTTATCTTCAATGATTGTGTTATTCTTAATGCTGACGTTTATTTTTTTCCTATTAAGAATTTCACCCGGCGATCCGTCTTTAAAATTTATTTCGCCGCAGCTTTCACCTGAATTAGTTGCCAAAGTTAGAGAATCTTTCGATCTGAACAACTCGCTGCTTAATCAATATAAATCATTTTTACTTAATCTTATTCAAGGTGATTTGGGAATCTCTTATACATATAGAATTCCTGTCACTTCAGTTTTAAATGAGCGTCTTCCTTTTACTATTTTATTTGCCGTCTCAAGCTTTATTATTCAAATCACTTTTGCCTTTTTACTTGCGCTGTATTCTGTTAAACGAATAAATAAGTTTTCAGACAAATTGCTGTCTAAATTAAGCTTGTTTGCGTTTTCCATCCCTTCTTTTGTCTTAGGAGTATTTTTAATTTTTGTTTTTTCCGAATTATTAAATGTGTTTCCATCTTCCGGGCTGAAATCTTTTGATCATGAATCGTTTTCATTTGGACATAAAGTTTTTGATTATTTGAAACATATTACTTTACCATTAATTACCCTTTCACTTGCGGGGATAGCCGTCTTCTATAAATATTTAAGAGAAAGTCTGGAAGAAACGTTTAACAAGGGATTCGTTCTAAATCTCCGTTCATTTGGAATGAGTGAAAAGAAAATTATCTGGAAGCATATTATCCCTAATGCTATCGGTCCTCTTATTTCAGTTGCCGGGGTTGAATTGGGATTACTATTTAGCGGAGCTTTAATCACCGAAGTAATTTTTGGTTTGCCGGGAATGGGAAGCTTAACGGTTAGTTCAATTTTAGCACGAGATTACCCAATGGTTATTGGATGCACTTTCACTGCCGGTTTTTTTATAATTATTAGTAATTTATTAGCGGACCTGATACGAGCAAAACTTGATAAAAGAGTATTTAAAGATATTTTGAATTAACGCGATCGATTGAAATTACAAATTAAAATATGGCAATTTATTCTTTTATTACTCGGCGGTTTACTGGCGATAAAAATATCATTTTTTATTGATGTAATCCTTCTGATGTTCTTTCACTTAAAATTATTTTTTGTCGATTTTAAGTTTGCACTAAATCAATTAAGCTTCTCTTTGATTGATTCATATCTTTCTCTTTTTTTATTAATAGTTATTTTTTCTATTGTCTTCATTAAACGATCTCATATAAAATTTTTTAAATCAAAACTTAACTTTACTAATTCTGTAATAATTATTTTAATCTTTGTGTTTATTTTTGCACCGGCTATTTCAAATTTTAATCCTGATTTCCAGAAAAATTTAAATGTGACAAAGCTGCTTCCCCCGGTTAGCTTTATTACAGTTTTGCGTTTAGGTGAACAATTAAATAATAACTTGAATGAAGAAGATCAATTTTTAGTTGATAAAAAAAATGTAGCCAGGCAATCATTTGATGATTCCTTTATATTTGTTGATAGCCTGCAGAAAAAAAATGGTCTGATGTTTTATTATCAAAAAAATAATCGGGGCGAAATTTCTCTCGGATACTGGTCGTGGTCGATTAAAAACAAAAAGCCGATTATAGGTTCAAAATTATTTTTGCTTGGCAGTGACGAATTAGGAAGAGATGTTTTTAGCAGATTAATATATGGGGCAAGAATTTCTTTAGTAATTGGTTTGGGCGCAGTAGCTATCTCGGCTTTAATAGGATTATTCATGGGCTTTATCGCCGGGTATATTGGAGGAGTAATCGATTCTATTTTAAGCCGGCTTACTGATATGTTTCTTGCCTTCCCAATAATTTTTCTAATAATTTTTATATTAGCATTTTTTAGTTCATCATTGACGGCTGTGATTATAGTCTTAGGTTTTTCAGGCTGGATGAGCTTATTTAAAATTGTACGCGGTGAAGTAATTTCCATTAAGAATAAAGATTATTTTCAAAGCTCAAAATTGTTGGGCCTATCTAACATTCAATTATTATTTAAAGAAATATTACCGGTAATATTCGCTCCCGTTTTGGTTAATCTCGTTTTTTTATATGGTAATGTTATATTAGCTGAAGCTGCTTTAAGCTATCTTGGCCTTGGGACGGGCTCTATTTATCCATCATGGGGCGCAATGATAGATGCCGGACAAGCATATTTATCAAGAGCCTGGTGGATGATTTTATTCCCGGGATTAGCTTTATATATAACACTATACACCGCGAATAAATTAGGCAAAGAAATTAATCAAATAATTAATCCTCGAAGCAATTTATGATAAACGATAGATACATAATCAAAAAGAAATTAGGTGAAGGCAGAAGCACTGTTTACCTGTGCGAAGACTTAGAATTGCCCGAAACAAAAATTGCAATTAAAATATTATCTGCTAACTCATCGAACGAAGAAGCAAAAACTTTTCTTCAAGAATATTTTATCTTAGGCAGACTGTACCATCCTAATATAATTAGATCATTTGAGTATGGGACAGTAGTTACCACAAAGGATAATAAACATGGTATTGAGCTTGGGAGTAAATTTTTTACACAAGAATATTACGAAGGAATTAGTCTTTTAAGCGATTCAAATTTATCAAATGAAGAATATTTAATAGAAATTATTAAGCAGCTTTGTTCAGCATTATTTTATCTACATCAATCCAATTTTATATATTATGATTTTAAAGCAGAAAACATATTAATTAAAGACATCGATGGCAAACCCCATGTTAACATGATTGATTTCGGTTTTGCTAAAAATATTTTAGAAAGTGAAGAGTATGAAATAAGGGGAACTGCTGAATATATCGCACCCGAAATATTGAAAAAAGAAGATCATGATCATCGGGTTGACTTATACGCTTTTGGTATTCTTTTATATAAAATAGTATATGGACAATTTCCGTTTGAGACTAATAACGAATTGGAGATTTACAAAGCTCATCTCGAAAAAGAATTTGAATTTCCACCTACACACTATTCTGAAGTGCTCTTAAATATTATAAAAAAACTTTTAGCAAAAGAAGTATCCGAAAGATATTTTAATTCAATTCAAGTGCTATTTGATTTGGGAATAGATGTTAATCAAAAAATTAAAAATGATTTTATGCCTGCAAGAGTTGTTGCCGACAGGAAAGACTCGTTTAATATTCTTAAAAAATATATCAGTGATGAACAAAGCGGAGAAGTATTTTCTGTAAAAGGCTTGGAAGATGCGGGCAAAACCTCATTGTTGTTCAAGATTTACAACGAGTTTGAAAATGTAATATTTTTAAGAGGTAATTATTCAAAATCGGGAATAGACTTTTTAAAACTTTTACTCAAGAAAATTTTCTTTAATGATTTCATTTATTCAAATCTTTCATCTGAATTAAAAGAGGATATTCAAAATATTCTTTCATCAAATCAAGAGAATATTCTTAGGCAAATAAGAATAGCTTTCTCCCAACTTTCCTCGGTGAATAAATTTATTTTATTGTTGGATGATTTTAACAAATATGATTCATTTACAGTTGAAATACTTCATGAAATAATTCCTGTTCTTCAAGTGAATAGGATAAAAATAATTATCGCCGAAGGCTCCGAGCAGCCATATCTTTCAGGGTTTATTAATAACCTAAGAGAAATCGATTTAATGCCCTTTACTGATGTTCAGCTCAAAGAATATTTTGAAAGCAGCTATGCAAATTTTTTCCCTAAAGATGAACTACGTAAAAATGTTGCACTATACGCTGATTTTCTTCCCGGAAGTGTTGTTAACTTTATTAGAGATTGTTTGTTTTTTAATTTACTCGTTTATAGTTACGAAAATATTACAATTGAACTTGATGATGAATCAATCAATTTATTAAAAAGCTCCCATGAGGTAATTTATGAGGCAAGGTTTCAATCTTTATCCGATGAAGAGAAAAAATTATCTCAATTAATGTCCGCCATTGCTATACCGGTAGAAAAAGAAGTCCTTGCTGAAATCATTAATCAAAAGGCCGAAGACGTATCTTTAACTATCAATCAGCTAAACAAAAAAAACATAATTTATGCTCCGAGCGTTTCTATACCTCCATACTTTCAATCTGATGGATTTAAGAAATTTATATATTCAACAATAGAACAAAAAGAAAAGCTTCACCTGCAAATTGGACAAACGTTACTAAATAAATTTCCTACATTAAATAAAAATGAAATTGCACGACATTTTGAACTGGCAAAACAATTTAAAACCAGTTATGATATTTTAATGGAGGAAATTAAGAAGGCTGAGAAAATATCTGCTTTCAGCTATAAGAAAAAAATATTGGAACATTTATTAAGCCTTCCATTAGATTCTTCAATACAGCTGGAAATTAATTTGGAACTGAGCAAAACCTTATATTCTCTAGCTGAATATACTCAGGCTAAAAAACTAATTGATGAGCTATTAATGTTGGAGCTGAATGAAAAACAAA
>CAZRMA010000237.1:0-6266 GCA_964600655.1 uncultured Ignavibacteriaceae bacterium | reverse complement strand
TTATGATTATTCTTGCAGCATGTTCTGTTGCAACGGAGCAGTTCTATAAACTTACAATGAAACAGCTCTTTCAAACTATTGCCGGAGTTGTTTTAATTGGAACTGCATTATCGCTTTCAATTGTGATAATTGGAAAACTTCTGATTGAATCAAAAAAAGAAAGCAATAAATAGAATAAAGATTAATTAACAAAATTAAAGTGAAAATATGGATTTCTTTAATATCTATTTACCTGTAGCAGGAATCGAGTTCAACGCCTTATTATTATTTTTGATTGGATTTTGTGTCGGAGTTCTTGGGGGGTTCTTCGGTGTTGGCGGGGGCTGGATAGTTACACCTGCACTGAATATCTTTGGTTTCCACATGTCTTATGCAATTGGAACAGACCTTGCAAATATTTTTGGACAGTCTATAGGGGCAACAAAAAAGCATCATAAAATGGGAAATATTGATTGGAAACTCGGGTGGGTCTCAATTCTTGCATCTATTGTTGGATTGGAAATTGGATCTCAGATTGTCCTTATTTTGGAAAAAGCAGGTGATATCGGTTCAATTGTGAGATGGTGTTACCTCGTACTTATGTTTGGGTTAGGTTCATTAATGTTTTATGATTATCACACTTCTAATCCAAAATATACCAATGGCAAATCAAAGTCAGGAGAAGAATCAAAAGCAAAATCAGGTAAAATTAAAATTGCTGAGCGGCTTCATAAAATAAACCTTCCGCCAATGATATCTTTTCCTGCTTCGGGGATTACTTCTGTTTCTCTATGGATAGTCTTAATGGTTTTTCTTTTTACAGGTTTTTTATCAGGTTTTTTAGGAGTCGGCGGTGGATTTATAAGAATGCCTGCTTTAGTTTATTTAATAGGGGTTCCGACTGTTATAGCTGTTGGTACTGATTTAATGAGCGTTCTTTTTGCAGGAGCTTATGGCTGCTTTACTTATGCTCTTAAAGGCCGTGTGGAATTTATCGCAGCCTTTATTATGTTAATCGGTGCTTCAATAGGTGCGCAAATCGGAGCTACTGCTGTAAAATATATTAAGGGATATGGCATTAGATTATTATTTTCTATAATGATTTTATTAGCCGGCTGCTCGATTGCATTAGAGCAGATCTATAAATTTACAGACATTCCATTTTTCCAAACAACAGCAGGATTAGTTTTGATGGGGACAGCAGTTTTAATGACTCTTATAATCATAACAAGGCTTGTTGTGGAAGCTAGAAAAGAATTAAAACATGCAAAAATTTGAAGTTAACAAGTAGTAATATTTTTAGAGGATAATTTTTTTAAACATATTTCATTCATAATCTTATGCTGTTCTTTTTGAAAAAGAAAATTTTAAGTTTAAATAAGTAAAAGGAATAATTATGTCATTAAAAAAAATAATTGTTGTAACGATGTTATGCTGCATTTTCTCGGGTACCATCTTTACTACTTATGCCAGCGGCGGAATAGGCGGCAAGAAGGAAACAGCCATCAGCAAGAAAATAGATACAAAAGATCTTTCCGGTATAAATCTTTGGATTGCGGATTTATATAATAACAACAGGATCATGTACGCGATTGTAGTAACTTTGGTAATGGCAACATTAGGCTCTATTTTGGCTTTTGGAACTGATCTTGTATTAAAACGTTTTGGAATGAATGTATCTAAAATTTCACATAGTGAGTGACTTTTGTATGTTTAATGATTTTATGAGTGAATGATTGTTTGATTGAAAGATTTCAAAATGCAAAAGAAAAAAATTGAATGACGGAATAGAATAATAATGGTTTGAAGAACTTGATCATGAATTGATGAGTTTAATTTACTCATTTGTTTTTTTTAGCAAATTTGATATATAAGAAAATAACATTTGCAGTTTTGCTGCTTTATATTTTGTAAATAATATTTTATTAAATTAAAAACATATGTCAATTATTGATATAAATTGAAACCGCTGGAAAAATTAAAATCTGTTAACATTTCTACTCTCATCTCTATATTACTTGGAATAATAATCCTTCTGGCTATGGGAGCATTCTCAACGTTCAGTCTCATAAAGCAAAAAGATGATTCAATTGAATCAATAAGTTATAATACCGAGCAGCTTAGTCAAACCATTGAAAAAATTTTAAGAGTAAGCATGCTGAAGAATAGACGAGATGATATTTCTCTAGCGGTGAATAATATTGGTGGTAATGAAAATATTAAGTCGATTAGAATTTTAAATCATAACGGCGAAATTAAGTTTTCCTCCGAGAAATCGGAAATTGATAAAAATATTTCTCAAAGCAGTAAATTGTGTACTAGCTGCCATGAGAAAGGGAATAAAAATCATAAAAATAATCTCAAGAGCTTTAATAGCAATCGAATAGATAATAAGAATAATCTCATTTTGTATTCTTTGCCTATATATAATGATAAAAGTTGCTATGGTGGGGCTTGCCATTCTTCCGAAATACAATCATTAAGAGCAAATGACAAAATAATTGATACAAGTTTTTCTGTAATTCCTGCACATGATTCTTCACGTACAATACTTGGTTTTATTGAGATAGAAGTATCAATTAAAAAAATAATTTCTGGACTAAAAGACACTCAAACCCAATTATTGATTTTAACTTTTTTGTTTGCACTTATTGCTTCAATAATTACATTTTTTTCTATTCAGTATTTTATAGGAAACCCTGTTAGGAATTTGGTTGATGGAACTTTAAGAGTTGCTAAAGGAGACTTTCATGGTGAAATTCCCTTGGGTAAAGCAGAACTTAAAATTTTAGCTGAATCATTTAACAAGATGCAGAAGCAATTGATTTACACACAAGCCCAATTAATTGAATCTGAAAAGCTGGCCTCTGTTGGAAAACTCTCCGATGAAATCGCGCATGAGATTAATAATCCGTTAACAGGTATTATTGTCTTTAGTGAAAGCTTATTGAACGATCCGAATTTAGCGGGTATAAAAAGTGAAATAGAGTTAATTCGTGAAGAAGCATTAAAAATTAGGCAAAGCGTAAGAAATATTTTATCACTTACAAAACGCGACAGGCCAATTTTCAAGCCAAGTAATTTAGATAAGATAATTTTGCAGGCTGTTTCTGTTGTTGAAAAGCTTTCTAATTTCCGTAATATCAAAATTATTACAAGTATACAAAAAAATCTTCCGGTTATATCTGCAGATTCAAGCTTAATGGAACAAGTATTTCTCAATCTTCTTTTACTATCTTCAGAGTTTATGGAAGGAGGGGGAATAATAAATGTTACGGTATCTGTTTTGGATAACTCTCTTGAAGTGAATTTTACATACCCTGGGAATAGGATTCCAATAGATATTCTGCAATATATTTTTGAACCCCCCGGTGATATGGGTTCTGATAAATTTAGTAAAATTAGAATCAGCCTTGCAGTTTGTAAAGATATAATCCAGATGCATAAAGGGAAAATAAACATCGACTTTATTGAAACTGGTACTTCAGTACTCATAATGCTACCGAAAGAATAAAGCATGAATAGTGAAATTAAAATACTTGCTGTTGACAGTGAAGACATAATTCTTAAATCAATTGTTAAAGCCCTCAAAAATGACAGCAACAATAAGTATATTGTAAACACTTGCAATACTGCTTTAGAAGGATTAAAATTAATACGCAACGATATATTTGATCTAATTTTTTTGGATATAGTCTTACCGGGAATGAATGGTAATGAAGTATTCAGAAGGATAAAAAATATTTACCCGGAACTTCCTGTTGTTATAATGTCAGGATTTTCAAAATCAAAATTACACTCTACTGAAAGTACAAATAAAAATTCTTTAGAAGAGCACTTAAATAATGTCGCTGGGTTTCTCTTGAAGCCATTTACTATAAAAGAAATATTATCCTTGATTCATCGGATTCTAAAACTTAATTAGACAAACTTAATAGACAAATTAAAACATAATAATAATTAATTGTAATGATTTTTTTTAAGAAAAAAATAAAGAAACAAACCGAAAGCTCAATTTCATTTAAAGAAAAGCTTCGATTGTTCCAGAACTTGTTAAATTCAAATGACGAAGCTTTAAAACTGATGGGCAGCTTGAGCGAATTATTGGTATCAGGAGAACCCTTTTCAAAAGGAGAGATTTATACAATATTTTCAAATATTTTAACCAACACAAAGGAAGTGACTAAGAGTCTTTCTTCTATGTGCGGCGGTAAATATAATACACTCATTAATTATGTAAATAAAATTCAAGATAAATGTAATGATATTTTAACGCCGGGATCGTTTTGTTCAATAAGGTACGACTGCGATGAAGTCAATTGTATAGACTGTAAAAAAATTGAAATAGAAAATATAGACAGCACAAATATACCATATGCATACCAGGTAGATGAAATCACAATTGATCATACCAGAGAAGTCGGCGGAAAAATGAGCCGACTCTGTGAAATTCATAACAGATTATTAATTCCAATCCCCGATGGTTTTTGTATTACCACCAGATTTTTCGAAGACTTTTTTGCGCAGGGTGATTTATACGATCAAATCGATAAAGTTATTTCCTCAATTGATTATAATGATAATGCTCAAGTACAGCAGGTCAGCCAGGTAATTCAAGCACTGATAATTTCTTCTCCTATTTCGCAGCTTTTAGAAAATATAATTCTTCATAAATATGATTATTTAGCAAGCAAGCTTGGTGAAGTGCTGATCTCAGTAAGATCAAGTGCTGTTGGTGAAGATGATCTTCATTATTCTTTTGCCGGACTACATTACACTGCTTTGAATGTTAGCAAAGCCAATATCATTGATGCTTGTTTTGAAGTACTAATTTCAAAGTATTTGCCGCGTTCACTTGTATACCGTTATTTAGCCGGGTTACGAGATATAGATATGCCGATGAGCATTGGATGTTTGCAGATGATTGATTCTGAAGTCAGCGGAGTTTTGTTTACAAAGGATCCGCTTGGTAAAAGACAGGGTATGATTATTCATGCAGTTAGAGGGCTGGGCACAAAAGTAGTTGAAGGAAGTGTTGCCCCTCAGGAATTTATTGTCAATACATCAACGTTCGAAGTACTAAAATTTAATCCTGGCAACCAGCATTATAAAAGTGTTCCAAGAGAAGTTGATGGATTGCATGAAGAAATAATTCCAGATGAGCTTTTAAGAATACCATGCCTAAATGATCATCAAATAAAAGAAATTACAGAATATGCATTACGCATTGAGAAATATTTTAGTACGCCTCAAGATATTGAATGGACAATTAATAAAGAAGGTAAAATATATATTCTGCAATGCAGGCCTCTTGCGGTATCAGCAACAAACGGTTCTAATAATGGGAGAAAAATTACTGATCAAGAAATAGAGGCAAAATATCCTGTCTTGATTGATGAGGGGGCCTGTGCAAGCCTCGGTGTATGTTCCGGAAAAGTTTTTGTTATGAATAGAATAAAAGATCTTGTTAATTTCCAATCTGGTGGAATATTAGTAGTTAAAAAGACTTTACCGGAAATAACCCGAGTACTGCATAAAGCATCAGGACTTATTGCTGATATTGGAAATACTACCGGGCACTTATCTATCATTGCGCGTGAGTTAGGGATTCCAGTAATTGTAAATACTATCAATGCTACCAGCACACTTACTGAAGGCATGGTTGTAACAATTGACGCTGCACATAATAGAGTATATCAAGGTGTTGCACAAGAATTAATTCAATATCACAAATCAATTTCAAGTAGTAAAAATGTATTCATCAAAAGCCCTATGCATAGAAGCTGGGAAAATATTTCAAAGCTGGTTATACATTTAAACTTAACAGATCCAGGTTCGCAAGAATTTGCTCCTGAAAATTGCAAAACGCTGCATGATGTAACGCGTTTTGCCCATGAATATGCGATGAGAGAAATGTTTTCACTTTATGAATCAGCACAATACGAGGACAAGCATGCGTACCCGTTAAAATTCTCTGTTCCATTGGATATTCATGTAATTGATCTAGGAAATGGATTAATTAATTTTGAAGGGAAAAAACATATTACTCCTGATAATATAATCTCCAAGCCTTTGTTATCTTTAATGAAAGGTATGACCGCACCGGGAATTAGGTGGGCTGGTCCTTTGCCAATCGATTTAAAAGGATTTACTAATTTATTAATGTCAAATGTAGTTGATTCTAATAGAAGCGATCGAGATTTAGGAAGTAAAAGCTACGCTATAATTTCCGATTGTTATTTGAACTTCTTTTCAAGATTAGGTTATCATTTTTCAAGGCTTGATGC
>CAZRMA010000236.1:0-6276 GCA_964600655.1 uncultured Ignavibacteriaceae bacterium | reverse complement strand
CATCATCAATATAAATTGATTTTGAAGTTGCTACTGAATATTGTCCTTCAACTGTACCCTGCAGCCTTATAATTGCGTCCTTCGCAAATACAACTCCATTTGGTGCGGCTTTGACTAGATCCTCTTCCTGCCAGGCTTTATTGTATCCATATCTATATTTCAATGTTTGATTTTCAAATTTTAAATAAACCGTATCTTTACCCTGGAAAACAAGACCTCCTGCATAAGCTGCGTCTGCTAGCTGGTCAATTCCATTGGCAGGCATAGGAAGATTAACCCCTGGATCAAGTCCGCCGTAAAACTTAGGATCATTCCATGAATATTGATACTTGATTAAATCTTTTCTATAGCTTACTTTTCCATAAAATACCGGTCGCTCTGAAACCCTTAAGCTTCCGTTAGTATGAAACGGCCCCCAAACAGTATCACCGGAAATCCACCAAATATTTGAAGGCTCAACTCTTGAATAATAAGCAAATTTTGAAAATTTGCTTGGCTTTAAAATAACTTCAACAGTTTTTGAGCAATCATCATATGTTCCTCTTGCAGAAACCATTTTAATATTTTTAAAAGCATCAATTGTCCTTACCTCAACGTCTATCTTTCCGCCTGAATAACTTTTATTTGTATAGCCTGTCTTCCAGGTCGGATCAAAAAATATTTGATTTGCTGCTAGATTTGCACCACTAACTGCAATATTGTGTGCAACTGTTGATTTGTAATATTCTCCCATATTATCTACAGCGCGGTTAGAAATATTTCCAAAGTTTGTTCCTTTAACCAAAAAAACAACACTGAACCCTAATAGTAAAAATAGTATCCCTTTACCTGCCATAATTTTTTCTCCTTACCTGCTGCGAAGATTTCTAGCTGCTAATCTAATTTGCCGCCAAAAAACTGTATTATATTTTTCATCATATGCAGCCGGATCTTCAACTGTTATATTAATTTGGATGGTATGAATTTCACCGGGAACCGTAATTGGAAATGGAATTTCATTATTAAATACATCAAAATACTTTAAATCAAATTGAGTAACTCCCAAATTTGTCGAAACCGGAGGTTCATTATTTAGTAACCTGTATAAAAATCTGTCCCTTGGATTCGGAGTATCATGTAATTCACTTGTCGGCCCAATATAGTATACCATCTTATCTACTTTGGAATCATTATTTTCATCAGTTAAAAACTCTATTCTATGAGCATCTGCATATAAAATTGCTTTAGATGGATCCGGAATTTGTTCCCAATCCGCACAATATCCTATCTTTCTAAAGTCATGTTCAAGAATCTGTACCACGGTAGTTAAATTCTGTTGTACGGCTAAGTCTCCGCTGCTTACATAAGTATTTTCAATTGTAGCATCATTTAATCTGAGTAAAATCAACATCAACATTCCACTGATGACAATTGATCCAAGTATATCTAATATTACACTATATCCCATTGATAAATCCTATCTAAAAAACCAATAACTGACGATTGAAGATAGAACAAAAGTATCTTTGGAGGAAGGTGTCGTTACTGTTACGGTTATACGCTTGTGCCATGTTTTGTAATTAACCGCTTGATCAGGATTAGTCGGAGAGACATATTCAACTTTAGTAGACAAATAGAATATTGCTGATGGCAATGTTGAATCAATTTTTGTGTATCCATTAAAATCATCAACATCATTGAATGTAGCGTAAGTTTCGTTATTGCCAGGCCCTAAGCCGCTTGGAGCCGTGAGATCGTTTACATTGGAAATTGAGTTGGAAGAAGTGTTTTGGTCAAAAGATTTACCTGTGGCTTCTTCGATTACGGAAGTAGCGAGGGAGGTTGCAAGTACACCAAACTTAGTTTCTAACAATACACTGTTGGTAGTTAAAATTATATTGTTAACCCGTAAGATCATTACCGCGAGAAGCATCATTGCTCCAACGGATAGAAGCGATTCTCCAGAATTCATATGTAACACCACTTTCTTGGTTTTCACTTTTAAAGACAACAATGGTGCCCTCAAAAGGTTTTACATTGCAGGGCAATTCATAACTTAATTTTGAAGTGATGACGACAATTTTGTCAGTCCGTCTGATTTGACGTCATATTTGGCGGGATTACATAATTATCGAAAATTAAAAATAAAAATTAAGGGTTATTTTGAGCGATTTTTTAAGTTAGCAACTATTTCTGAAAACTCAATATTTTTATCTGCAAGCATAACAAATAAATGATAAATTAAATCGGAAGTCTCGTTAATGATTTCATTCTTATCATTATTTTTAGCTGCTATAACAGTTTCAATTGATTCTTCACCAACTTTTTGGATAATTCTATTTTCACCTTGTTTAAATAATTTTGTTGTGTAGCTATTTTCAGGAAGGTTTGCTTTGCGGTCCTTAATTAATGAAAATAATTCATTTAAAAAACTGATTGATGAAGATTGATCTACGCCTTCGAAACACGAATAATTTCCAGTGTGACAAGTAGGCCCATCCGGATTTACGTAAATTAAAAGCGAATCATTATCGCAATCAATCTTAATATCAATTAAGTGTAAATAATTTTTTGAAGTTTCCCCTTTTGTCCATAACCTATTTTTTGTTCGTGAAAAAAAAGTTACCAACTTTGTATCAATAGTTTTAATCAATGCTTCTTCATTCATAAATCCAAGCATTAAAACATTATCTGTTTTGGGGTCAACAATAACTGCAGGAATTAATCCGTTTAACTTTTCAAAATTTAATTGATTTATTTTAAGATTCATTTTTAATTCCTAACGACAACATTATTTTCAGATAAAAATATTTTCAATTCTTTTATAGGAAGAATATTAAAATGAAATAAACTTGCGGCTAAACAAGCGTCAACATTTGCTTTTGAAAACGCATCTAAAAAATCTTCCTTTTTACCAGCACCACCTGAGGCAATGACCGGAACACTTACTTGTGAAGTGAGTTCTGATAAAAATTCAAGATCATATCCCAGTTTTGTTCCGTCTCTATCCATGGAAGTTAACAGTATTTCGCCGGCACCGAACTCAACAGCTTTTTTGCACCAGTTTAATCCTTCTACTTCTGTTTCTTCTCTTCCTCCCTTTATAAATACTTTATAAGTTGAATTTAATTTTTTTACATCAATTGCTGCAACAGTAGCTTGACTTCCAAATTGCTTTGCAGATTCTGAAATAAGATTTGGGTTTTTAATTATCGCTGTATTGAGAGAAACTTTATCGGCACCCGCTTTTAACAAAGCTTCAATATCTTTTATTTCTGAAATTCCGCCACCGACAGTAAATGGAATTCTAACAGCTTTAGCAACTTCTGTAACAAGATTAATTAAGATTTTTCTTTTTTCGGATGATGCGGTAATATCAAGAAAAACTAATTCATCTGCCCCTTCCTTTGAATATCTTTCCGCAAGTTCAACGGGAGAACCAGCATCAACGAGATTAATGAAGTTTGTTCCTTTAACAACACGCCCTTCTTTTACATCAAGGCAAGGGATTATTCTTTTACTCAACAAGTCCGGCTAACTCCTCCAAATCAATTTTTTCTTCATAAATTGCTTTGCCAATAATGGCTGCATACAAGCTGAATAATTTTAATTTTTTAACATCTTCAATATCTTTTACTCCACCAGAAGCAATAAGCTTTATATCAGAAACTCTGTTAGTTATTCTTCTATACAAATCAATATTCGCTCCTGTAAGCATACCATCTTTTGAAATATCGGTACACAAAAATTTTTCTATTCCCTGTTCCTGGCAATATTCGATATGATCATAAACTGTAATCGTTGTTTCCTCCTGCCAGCCGCTAATCTGAACGATATCCTCGAGCACGTCAACAGCACAAACAATTTTATCTGCTGAAAATTCTTTTATAATTAATTCAAATTCCTCTTTGTTTTTAATTGAAAGAGAGCCGATTACAGCAAAGTCAACTCCCGCATTAAAAACTTCAGTTGCAGTTTTAACATCTCTAATCCCGCCGCCGAATTGTATTTGTAAATTTGTTTCTGCTTTGATTTCTTCAATTGTTTTTAATGCAGCAAACTTTCCTACTTTCGCTCCTTCAAGATCAACAATATGAATTAATTTAAATCCAAGCGATTCGTATAACTTTGCCTGGTTCAAAGGTAGATGTTTATAGTATGTTATGTTGTCAAAGCTTCCTTTTGTAAGCCGGACAATTTTATTTTCGTAAATATCTATTGAAGGTATAATTAACATAATTCAATAAAATTTTTTAATAATTGTAACCCTGCATCACTTGATTTTTCGGGGTGAAATTGAACACCATAAAAACTTCCTTTTTCGATTGCAGCACTAAACTGAACATCGTGTTCAGATTTTGCGGTAGTAAATTCATTTACAGGGACATAATATGAATTAGCGAAATAAAATCTTGTCCCATTTTTTATATTTGTAAACAACTTACTCTCTTTTATAATTTCAATTTCATTCCATCCCATGTGAGGGACTTTAACTTTTGTATCATCAAATTTTTGGGCTATGCCTGGAAAAGCACCAAGACAGGCAACGTTGCCTTCTTCAGATTTTTCAACCATTAATTGTAATCCAAGACAAATACCGAGCATTGGTTTAATGCACATACGCAAAACGGAAAATAGATTTAACAGATGAAGCTTTCTAATTGCAAAGGAAGCTTCGCCGACTCCGGGAAAAATAATTTTTTCAGCGCGAATGATTTCGGTTTCATTTTTAGTAACAACAAAATCTTGCTTCAGCTCGGTTAGGGCATTTGCAACCGAAGCAACATTCCCGGCACCATAATCAATTAGAGCAATCATAAAATTCCTTTTGTTGATGGAAGTGCACCTTCATTCCGTTCATCAAATCTGCATGCTTCATTTAACGCTTTAGCAAATGATTTGAAGATAGCTTCAATTTTATGATGATCATTTTTACCGTTAGCTTTAATAAATATATTTGCTTTCAAGCCTGATGACAATCCTCTAAAAAATTCTTCGGTTAATTCTGTGGGAAACTCACCGACTTTTTCCCTGTTAAATTTACAATTAAAATTTAAATAATGTCTGCCTCCAAGGTCGACTGCACAAACTGCGACGGCATCATCCATTGGCAAATAAAAACCGTAACGTTTTATTCCTTTTTTATCTCCGAGTGCTTCTGCAAGTGCATTGCCTAAAGTAATTCCAACATCTTCAACAGTATGGTGTTCATCGATATGTAAATCTCCTTTTACCGAAATGTTTAAAACGATATTCGCATGTCTAGCAATTTGCTCAAGCATATGGTCGAAGAATCCTATGCCAGTGGAGATTTTGGATTTGCCTTTTCCATCAAGAGACAAATTGATTTTAATATCTGTTTCTTTTGTTTTTCTATTTTGAGATGAAGTTCTTAATTGTGAAAGAATTTTTCCAACTGCTGATTCAAAGGTTTTTTCTTTTTTGATTGAAAATTCTTTTATGAAACTTTTAATGCTTTTATTGTTGAAAGAAATGTTTTCACTTTTTAATATTTTTTGAAGTGAAGAATTAGTTTTAGAATTTATTCCATCCGAATAAAAATAAAATCCTTTGCCGGTTAATTTTTTTAATCCACTAATCAGTCCTTTTGATTTAGGCGAATTAAAATCGAAATAACTTTTATCAATATTTAATTTATACATCATTAAAGAATCTTTCTTATTTCTTCCCAAAGAATATCATTTTCTTCTTCGTTGCCAATTGATATTCTCAAACAACCTTCAAGTTTCGGCTGTGAGCTTCTATCTCTAATTATTACACCTTTTTCAGCTAACTGTTTTTGAACATCTTTGGGATTTTCACATTTAATTAATAAAAAATTAGCATCGGAATGAAATACTTTTTTAATGCCGCTTAAAGTTTCAAGCTGATTTTTTAATCTATCTCTTTCTTTGATGATTGAAGAAACGTACTGCTTTTTCAATTCAAAGTTTTTGATTGCTCTTAAAACTGCAAACCTTGTCAGAGAATTTATATTATAAGGCGCTTTAACTTTAAATAAATAATCAGTAATCTCAGGATTTGCGATTGAATATCCGAGTCTAATTCCAGCCAAACCCCACGCTTTTGAAAAAGTTCTCATCACCACAAGATTTTTGTAATTTTGAACTTCATTGATAAAGCTTCCATCTTCAGCAAAATCAATGTACGCTTCATCAATTACAATTATGCTTTTTATTTCGCTGCATAATTTTAAAACGTCTTCTTTGTTCAATAAATTTCCTGTAGGATTATTTGGCGAACATAAAAAGACTATTTTTGTGTCTTTATCGCAAG
>CAZRMA010000235.1:0-6300 GCA_964600655.1 uncultured Ignavibacteriaceae bacterium | reverse complement strand
CAATCCAATTAATGGATTATAATTGAAAATAAAAACTGCCCCAATGTAAACGCCTAACATCAATGAAATTATTACCTGCCGAAAAATTAATGCTAGTAGGATTGCTACCAAGGGAGGAATAATACTTAGGATTCCCGGAATAACACGAATACTGGTTTCAACTTTAGGAAAACTTGGAAGAGTTATTTTAATGTTGCCAGTATTGTTAAAAGAGATTGATGTATCAACTTTACCCTTACTTACTACAAATAAATAATCATTTGAATAATACTCATTCGCAGCCTTTACATGAACCGAGCGTATTGAATCAGGCAGTCCGGATATAGCTAAATTGAAATTGATCCCTTCTAATGCTATTTGGGACGTAGTAATTGTTTGTGAGTAGCTGTTTGAAGCTATAATAAAAAGTAACAGAATGAACTGAAATAACTTCTTCAATAATTTCACTCACTAATAAATAAATTAATGGGCTGATATTTAATAATAGAATATTATTGAAAAGAAATATAACTCTTCACAAAATAAATCAAAAATAATTATTATTTTTTGAATAGAAATTAATAATGATAATTGTTGCCGTTAATTTCATTAGGAAACGATGTTATTCACGAATTTTTTATTAACTAATTATAAAGTATAATGTACAAACTTCTTTTATTTCTTAAAAAGACGAACGAAGAAAAAATAATAAACCATTTTAATGAATTAACTTTAAAATATCTTTCTGATGTTGTCGATGAAAAAATATCTGCCGGCAGCATTGAAAGTAATCTTTTATCAGATGAAAAATATTTGAAATTTTGTGAAGCTACAATTTCATCGAAAGATGATTGGGATCAAAGAATGAACACAAAAGAGGGTAAAGAATTAAATAAAGATTTAGCAGAATTTCATGAATTCATCACTGCTATTTTTGTTAATTATGAGGTTGATAAATGAATATTTATTTTATCAGGCATAGCGATGCTGAAAATTCTTCAATAACCACTAAAGATTTTGAAAGAAAGTTGACAGAAGGTGGAATTGAAAAAATTCGTAAGTCCGCGGAAGGATGGAAACACGTAATCTCTTCTTTCGATTACGTTGTATCATCTCCTTTATTACGCTCTCTTCAAACAGCGGAGCAAATTTTAGATGTATATAATTTGGATAAATCAAAGCTCATAATTGATAAAAGACTTAAAAGTGGTAGCGATCTTGATGACATTATTGAAATTGCAAATTCTTTAAATGAGGACGAAATTGCTTTTGTTGGACATCAGCCTGAATTTTCTGAGCATGTTTCTGAATTAATCTCGCAGACTTATGCTTATATAGACTTTAAAAAAGCTGCTATTGCTAAAATAAATTTTTACAATAAAGTTAAAAAAGGGAAGGGACTTCTTGAGTTTTTGATTCCACCTCAAATTTTTAAGTGAGGTTCTGAATCACTCATAAAAAAGGGTGGACGGCTACACAAGCTAATTACTTACCACTGCTTCCTTCCGGACCTGGTGGAGTTGGGCATTAACTTGTTAGCCGGCACCCAAAATCATTTTTCAAAATGGAGTGTAAAAATCTTAATAATTTAATTGAAGTTCAAGTTTACGACAAAGTATTTCAGGTTAAATTAGATTTTCTTTTTTGTTTTTTTAATTTGATCCAATAAAGTATTCCTTTCCCAAAATACTCCATCTTTGTAACCTTGTATTGAATTTTCTTTCTCAGTCAATTCCAATCGTTTCAATGCAATACATGCGTAGTATTCATCTATCTCAACTCCAGAAAATTTTCTTCCCAATTTTTTTGCAGCTACAGCAGTGGTTCCGGAGCCTAGAAAGGGATCAAAAACAAAATCGCTTTTATTAGAACTCGCAAGAATTATCTTAGCTAAAAGTTTCTCTGGTTTCTGCGTGGGATGATCTGTATTTTCCGGCATCGACCAGAATGGTATTGTAATATCCGTCCAGATATTGGAGGGATGAGAAATTCTAAAATTCCCCTCTGCTTCATTTTTCCAATCTTTCGGCTCGCCATCAGTATTTTTGTAAGGAGCAAGTACTTTTCGCTTTATCTTAACATCATCAATATTAAATGTGTACTGGTCGGACATGGTGCAAAACCAAATATCTTCGGTACAGTTTTTCCAATTCTTTTTTGCTCCTCTTCCCTTTTCTCTTTCCCATGTTATTCTGTTCTGAATTTTAAAATATTTTTTAACTGAATTATAAATGGCATTTGAAGACTTCCAATCACCACAAATATAAATTGAAGCATTTGGTTTTAAAGTTCTTACCATTCTGTTTAACCATGAATCCATCCACATTTCATATTCTCGCTCTTCAACCTCTTTAAATGATGAAGTATTGTTAAATTTTTTATGAAGATTGTAAGGAGGGTCAATGAAAAGTAAATCAATAAAATTATCAGGCAAATTATTAATTACTTCTAATAGATTTTGATTAATTATTTTATTTGTTATTGCCTGAATTGAGATTTGAGAATCAGCATGAATTAAATTATCTCTTAATTTTTTTAATTCAATTTCTGTTATACTTAAAGTTCTATTTAATGGAGCTTTTTTTTTGTTGGAATTTGGAAGCATCTTTTCTCTTTGGGTGTCAATTCGAACATGCGTTTGTAAAAGTTAATTATTTGCCGGTGAAATATTATAATATTTTTTTCTAATATTAACTAATTCATCCAAAATAATTATGAATTTACTTTCCAATTCAGAAAAGATTTTTTGTGAATTTTCAGTCAATTCATCTTGTTTCGCCAGTTGTTCCAGTTGACTAGAAAGATCGGAAATTACTTCAATATTAAGTGTTACACTGCTGCCTTTTAATTTATGTGAATGAAAACGAAGCTGCTTAGCATCTTTTGCTGCTAAAGCTTTTTTCATATTTAATATGGTTTTTGGCAGTTCTGCAATATAGATTTCGATAAGCTCTACATAAAAAATTAAATCCTCTTCGGTTTGAACATCATTGTAAAAAGAAATTTTTGATTCGTCGATATATTTGTTCTCAATTTTCTTACCGATCAAATAGTTAACCAGTTCATTTTTTTCTTTAGCAATAAGTTCCGCCCACTTGATAATCACGTTTTGAATTTCTTCAATTCTCACGGGTTTGCTTATGTAATCATCCATGCCAGCCTCAATACAAATTTCTTTATCTCCCTGCATTGCATTTGCAGTCATTGCAATTATCTTTGGGCGGTCTTCCGGCTTATATTTTTTTATTATTTGCTTTGTAGCTTCAAATCCATCCATCTCCGGCATAAGAATGTCCATAAAAATAACATCATAATTGATTCTTTGAATAGCTTCAAGTACTTCAATTCCATTAGCAGCAATATCAGCCCTAAATCCCATCTTATCCAAAATTTTTAGCGCAACTTTCTGATTAACCATATTATCTTCGGCCACCAAAATTCGAATAGGAATATTATCCGCAAGTTTTGAGTTTATCTCTGTTTGTTTTGAATTAAATTCTTTTTCAAACAATTTTCCGCGATCAAATACTGAAACTAAACATTTATATAATTGTGCTTGTTTAATAGGTTTATTGATCAAGGCCGAAAGTTTCAAGTCTTTATATTCTTCAATTCCATCTTTATTTCCGATCGAAGTTAAAATAATAATTGGTAAATCTTTATAATTTTTTATATCACGAATTTTCCTTGCAAGTTGAATTCCGTTTGTGCCTGGCATTTGATAATCCAAAATTGCTAAATCATATTTTTCATCCTTGTCCAAACTTTTTAAAGCTTCTTCCGGTACGCCAAATAATGAGGGAATCATACCCCAATTTTGAGTTTGAACCATTAGTATTCTTCTGTTCGTGTAGTTATCATCTACTACTAAAACTTTTTTATCCTTCAATTTAACGGTGTCGTTGTTTAAGTAAATTTTGGATTGTGATGAAACCGCCTGTGTCTGAATTGTGAAATAGAATGTAGTACCTTTACCCACTTTACTTTCCAGCCACATTTTACCCTTCATCATTCCAGTCAGGCGTTTACTAATTGCCAAACCTAGTCCAGTTCCTCCGTGTGTTCTAGTTGTGGAGGAATCTACCTGGCTAAATGACTTAAACAGTCTGTCCATTTTATCTTCAGGAATACCCATGCCGGAGTCTTTAACGGCAAATGTAATTTCGTACGTATCATCATGCATTACTGTTGCCGAAACTGTTACAAGCACTTCACCAGTCTCTGTAAACTTAATAGCGTTACTTAATAAATTTGTTAAGATTTGCCTTAATCTAGTTACATCACCATTAATAGAATTAGGTGTATTATTTTCAATTATGTAAGCCAGGGACAAACCTTTTTCAGACGCACGTGATGCTAATAAATCCAATGAATCTTCGATGCAATCACGTAAATCGAATGGCTGGTATTCTAGTTCTAATTTTTCAGATTCTATTTTGGAAAAGTCCAAAATATCATTTATAATAACTAATAATTGATCACCGCTTAACCTAATAGTTTCTACATATTCTCTTTGATTGTCATTCATATCCGTATCTAATAATAAACCTGTCATCCCGATAACGCCATTCATCGGAGTTCTAATTTCATGACTCATAAGTGCTAAGAATTCGCTCTTTGCCCTTGCTGCTTTTTCAGCCTTGATTAAAGCTTTATCAAGTTCATCGTTTTTAGAAATCATTTCCTCGCGAATTATATTCCTTTTAATCACAGCCCCTAGTGTAGAGGCAACGGTTATTAAAAGAGATTCTTCACTATCCATCCATAAACGGTCTTTTTGACATTCATCAAAACCTATAAATCCCCAATATTTTCCATCAACCATAATCGGGACTAATATTAATGATTTAATGGAATTATCGATAAACATCAAACGATTAACTTTGTCAAGTTCATTAATTACAAATTTGAGGGTATTTCCCTTTTCAAAATTTTCGTAAAAATTTAATTCACCAAATCTTGAATATGAAAGACGTTTAAGGGCAGCATTATTTTTTTGCTGGCTTACAGATAACGAAGCCCATTCATATAATATCGAAATATATCTTTCGCCGGTAATATCATCTTCGCAATGCTTATAGATGTAAACTCGGTCTACTTCTGCGGCGGTACCTAAAACCTCAAGCGCTTCATTGAAACCAAGTTCAAATTCATTTGCAGCAATTAATTTTTTTGTTGCTTCTGAAATGCCTTGTAGTAATCTGTCTTTCTTTTTTATAAGAAATTCATCTTCTTTTCTTTTAGTGACATCTCTAAAAATACTGAGTATGTGCCTTTTGCCGCCGATATCGTCAATAAATGAATTCGTTACTTCGTGATATACAGTTTTGCCATTCCAGAGCTTTGCTATAGTTTCAAATTTGGGTTTTAGTTTTTTACTCCGGAAATTTTGTATGTATTTACTTAAGATATGCTCGGAATTTGAATGATCATAAACCAGGTATAAAGAAAGTCCCTCAACTTTTTCTTTTGGTTTCCCTATCATATCTGCATAAGCCTGGTTACACATAATAATTACGCCGTGCTCATTTGTTAATCTCATTCCATCAGAAGATTTTTCCCAAATTGTTCTAAATGTACTTTCTGAATTTTTAATTTTTTCTTGGGCATAAACTCGTTCACTAATATCATGCAGTGTTCCTTGACCAAAATATTCTCCTTCTGAGTAATAGACTCTTGCATTAAATTCTATAGGAATGCGCTTGCCGCATTTATGAACAAGAATTAAATCTTGATTAATAATATTTTTTTCACGAAATACCTTGATGAAAACAGAAAGGCCAATCTTCTTTTGGTCATCAGGTAAAAAGTCTATAACAGATTTACCAATTACTTCATCAACATCATAATCTAACAACTCTTTTACAGAGGGCGTTATATAAATTATTTTACCTGTTTTTGAAACCCTTAATATTACATCAATAGAAGATTCTAAAGCAGTGTTTAAAGAATTGAATTTATCTTTGTCGGTTTTAGCTTTTTCAGAATATAAATCAAGTAGGATGTCAATTTTACTTATTAATTCGTCACTATAAGGATAATCATGAATTAATTCCCTTATTTGCTCTAATTCACATCCTTCATGTGGGGGATTAAAGTCTAGTAGAAAGTTTTCTTGTGCGCTCTTTTTCAATATTTTAACCAATTACAAGCATGTTTTTCTTTATATTATCGAAGTTAAAACTAAATAGTTAACGCAAAAATCGAACCATAATTAGATTTTTTTAAATACTCTAATTTTTCTTGTTTAGTTATCTTTTAATATCTAATTTTGATTACAATTTTTTATAATTAATGGGGATTCCATATGTTAAATACTAT